>JAFUXW010000027.1 GCA_017477035.1 Alphaproteobacteria bacterium
TACAAACGTCACTCATCCATCGCTGACTGCGGTGTGACCGGACGGAAGCTCGCTTGTGATTTCTACTCGGCATCCGCTCCGGTTGGCGGCGGCAGTCCGTGGACTAAGGATGCAAGCAAGTCTGATGTGACGTTGAACATTTACGCTCGCAAGCTTGCATTGGATTACCTCAAAGATAATGACGAGTGCTTTGTTTATCTCTCTTCGTGCATCGGACGTTCCGAACTACCGAGCGCGGTAGTTAAAACAGTCAAGCGTGGTGTTCAAACCATCACAACGCTTTCAATTTCGGATAAACCTTCCGAGATTATTGCCAAGCTCGGGCTGAACCGTCCGGTGTTTACAAAACTCTGTCGCGATGGGCTCTTTTCGATTTAACGGGTCCTAATATGACAGATGTCATCTGTTTAGAGTAGAATAAAAAAAATATGATAAACTGTATGATGCTAAGGGATATGTTGCAACATATCCCTTAGCGGGATGGTCGATTTCGTGCGGGTCCAAGAACTACAAAGTTCATCGGGAAGTTAGAAACGACCGTCTCTCCTTTATTTTAGTTTAAACAGGTAACAGAGCCTTTGAGCTCGTATATTAGGAGAAACAAAATGAATTATAGCACAATTGGTGTGGATATATCAAAACATTTTTTAGATATTTGCATGCTTCCGACAGGAGAAATTTGTAGATATCCAAATGATAAAAATGGATTTGAAGAATTACTCGGATTGCTAAATAAACATTCTTTTGAAAGAATTTTAATGGAAGATACTGGATGTTATCACAAAGCTTTTTATAAATTTTTAATTCAATATTTTGATAATGTTTTTATTATCAATCCCAAAAGAATACGAGATTTTGCTCGGTCATCCGGAAGATTAGCTAAAACAGATCAATTAGATGCATATATCATTGCTATGTATGGTGAGAGAATGAATATTATTTCAAAAATAACACGTTCTCCGGCAGCAGAAAAATTGAGAGCTTATGTAGTAAGAAGAAGACAACTTATCAGCTTACGGAAGCAAGAATACAACCATATTGAAACATGTTTGGATGACGATTTTAAATCTTCTATTTATAAAATAATTAAATTTATTGATGATGAAATAAAACAAATAGAAAAAGCAATGAAAGACTTAATTAAATTAGATGATAGATTCAAATCTATTTACGATAGACTGAATCAAATTAAGGGCGTTGGTGATGTCTTAATTACAACATTAATGAGTGACTTACCTGAACTTGGATATCTTAATAAAAGGCAAATAGCATCTCTTGCGGGACTTGCTCCGATGAATTGTGATAGTGGTAAAATGAGAGGTTCAAGACACATTCAAGGAGGCAGAGCTAGTGTACGACATGCTCTCTATATGGCGGCATTATCAGCTACCAAAACCAACGATGTAATAAAAATTTATTACACTCATCTGAGAGAACAAGGTAAACCAGGAAAGGTTGCTTTAACTGCTTGCATGCATAAGTTATTAATCTATATAAACAGTGTCTTTAATAAAGAATTTTGCTCAATTTGATTTTTTATATTGACATTTGTTGCCACAGGTACTTCCTCGACTTTTTTCGTATGCGGGGGCTCAAGCCGCGGCATTTTTCTAGTTAAACAGGTTTTTGTTTACTGGTCACCCCTTTGCGGAAACCCTTACTACACAAGGGGTTTGAGCGATTTCATTTTTCGGTGGCTGGTCACTGGTCACTTCTGGCTGGTCACTTGGCTGGTCACCCTCATTTTATAAAGGATTTTACAATGGATTTTCACGCATCTTTTCCGGTTGCGGATTTAATTCCGTATGCCCGAAATTCACGCACGCATAATGAAGAACAAATCTCGCAGATTATGGCGAGCATTAAGGAATTCGGTTTTACCAATCCGATTTTAATCGGGAGCGACAATGTTATTATTGCAGGTCACGGTCGCCTGCTTGCCGCCCAGCGGCTTGGTCTGACGGAAGTGCCAGTTATCTGCTTGCCGGACTTGACCGAAACTCAGCGAAAGGCTTTAGTCATCGCCGATAATAAAATCGCACTGAACGCCGGTTGGGACGAAGAGATGCTTGCCCTTGAAATGGCAGAGCTCTCGGAGGCCGATTTTGATTTGGACTTGCTCGGATTTAATCCGGATGAGTTGGCAGAAATTCAGCACCTCGGCGAAGAGCAATCTGGTGGCAATACCGACGAGGACGAAGTGCCGGAAGCACCGGTCGAGCCGATAACCAAGCAAGGCGATATTTGGATTTTGGGCAAGCATAAACTCCTCTGCGGCGACACCACGATGTTTGACGACGTGCAAAAGCTAATGGGGAACGACGTGGCTGATATGGTCTTTACCGATCCGCCATATAACGTAAATTACGGTGCGACCATGAAAGACAAGCTCCGCTATCACTCCAGTCCAAACCATAACCGCACCATTATGAACGACAACCTCGGCGATGACTTCGGGCAGTTTTTAACCGACAGCCTTTCCAATTTAATGATGTTCAACAACGGTGCCGCCTACGTCTGCATGAGTTCATCGGAACTGCACACGCTTTATTCATCGTTTGTGGCGGCCGGTGGTAAATGGTCGACGTTTATCATCTGGGCGAAAAATACCTTCACGCTTGGCCGGTCGGACTATCAGCGGCAATACGAGCCGATTTTATACGGTTGGGGCGCGGATAAAAAGCACTACTGGTGCGGCGATCGTGACCAGTCCGACGTTTGGGAATATAACAAGCCGATCCGGAACGACTTGCACCCGACGATGAAACCGGTTGAATTGGTGGAACGCGCCATCAATAACAGCTCTAAAATCGGCGAAATGGTTTTAGACGGCTTCGGCGGCTCCGGTTCGACCTTAATTGCGGCCGAAAAAACCGGTCGAGTCGCTCGATTAATTGAGTTAGATCCGAAGTTTTGCGACGTAATTGTTAAGCGTTGGGAGGAATATACCGGCAAAAAAGCGGAACTATTGGCGAACACCGAGGAAAGTACCGAAAATAATGCAGAATTATTGCAAAATGATGTCGAATTGACTGGATAAGTTCTGAAATCCAAGCATTCATTGACTTGTAAACATTAACAGAAAAGGAACTTAAAAATGAAAACAGTCAAAACATACATGGTTAGAAAGCCAAGCGATATCGAAGAAGTTTTATCGGTAAGCACGACGATCGTCAGAGACTGCTCTTTTAGAGTTGAAGAAGTCGAGATAGCCGAAACGATTAACCTCAGCAAAGCGGAATACAAAAAAATCTGCGAGAGACCGCTCGACGATTACGAGTTCTTAACCGGTAAAGGCGGCTACGAAATCCGCGATGATAAAGAGTACCGCCAAGTGATCGAGTTGACCTGCGATGGCCACCTGACACTCTACACCGATCCGTCCGGATCAAGCTACTGCCGCTACCTCGGCATTAAGTTGGGAGACTAACGATGAAGATTACGGTAATAAACAAGCGCACCAACGAAAGGTTGGTGCTCTCCCTCGAGGAGTTTAAGGAAAAATTCAAGGCAGACCTCGATCGTGCCTATAAAGGCTTTATTAAGCACGAAACCGAAAAGAATGCCTTCCTCCCGAAGTTTATGCAAAAGCACCTAAGCATGGCTGATTTTATGCTGAGCTTCGCATGGAACTTTAATTTTTATTCCTGGTCGGATTGGTACATTCGCCACATAAGATAAAAAAGTTCTCCTTTTGAAACAAGCCGTGTTCGGAAAATCGCCGGACACGCGCCTTTTCGGAGTATAATCAATCAGGCGGTATATTGTACGACAAGAAAGTTTTAATGCACGTTGGGCGAATAATCGCCGAGTTGTTTGGCTGTTTTCAAATTATTATTTATTTTCAATAACTTATAATTAAAAAATGTGCATTATTTACTGGACTTTCGGTTTTTTCCAAGCATTCATTGAGACAGCAAGGGCACGGTAGCCTGCGCATTAACTTAGAATAAGGAATAAAAAAATGGGAAAAGAATTAACGATTACGGAAACACTGAAACAATGGAAAAGCGGAGAGCTGGATATCAAGGCCTTATGGTACGACTGGTTCTGCAAAGAAACAAGCCTCGAAAACAAAGGGAAAACCCTCTTACAGCGGCTGAACGCCATCAGCGGGTCGAAGAAGTTTGATAACGATAAGACCTACGTATTTTTCAAAAACAACTGCCCATGCAACGGCAGTTTATTTGACGATTTTAGGATCTGCGACATAGAGACCGGCGACGTCATTTACTGTGTGGTCCCAAAATCAGGATACAACAGCAACTACGGCAAGGCCGAAGTTTGGGGCAAAGAAAATAAATTCGATGATCCGATAATCGAAGGCACCTGGCAAGAGGTTAAAGATTGGTTTTTGAAATAACCGGAAACCGCGGCGGGGTGACAACGCCCCGCCTAAATCTTTCTGCACTATTTCTTCGATTTTAATGCAGAAAGGACTGGACTTCCTGTGAAATCCAAGCATTCATTGAGACAGCAAAGGCACGGTAGCCAATGCATTAACTCAAAAAGAAAAGGAACTTAAAATGGAAATAATTAAAAGAAGCGCGGTGGTAAAAATAGACCTATCGAAAATGACCGAAGCACAAGCGAAAGCCTTTTGGGAGGCAGAGCAAAAATTAATCGAGGCCGGAGTTACATTTGACACCGGAATGGAAATAAAGGACGGCGTGCGCGAATGGTTTTTTGACGAGACCACGCGGGGCCTGGTAAAAACGGAAATCGAAACCTGGCCGCTCCAAGACGAAAAAGTAACCAAAGATATTGTGGACGAGCTGATTATGCGGGAATTAAACGGGCTCGACGATATTTTAGATGCCCTCGAAAAGCTAAAGCTGATTGACACGAGTTACCTCGGCTACGGTACGGAAAGCGATGGCTGGTGTTGGTTCGAAAGAAATCCGAGCCGCGAGGAAAAGTTAAAGGTTTTAGCCACGATGGGCTACGACATAAGCAGGCTTTGATCAAGGCTCCGGTGGGGTTAACGCCCCGCCTGAATCTTTCTGCACTATTTCTTCGATTTTAATGCAGAAAGGACTGGACTTCTTAAAAAATCCAAGCATTCATTGAGTTGTAAGCGGAGGCACGGTAGCCAAAGCAATAACTTAGAAAAAAGGAACTTAAAATGGAAAAATTGTTTATTATAAAAAACACACAGAACGAAAGATGGGGCTTATGGGGAACGGCCTACGGCGTATTCGGTGAGGAAACAGCCGAAAAACTCTGGAGTGCTACCTCGATATTAGTCCACGAGATCGGCGACTTTGATTCCAATCAAACGCAAGAATTACTGGACAGCCACTGGGGTAAGCAGATCATCGGCGAATTCTGCCAAGAAATCGAAAACGGCACTTTTATCGATGCCTTCAGAAAGAAGAAAACAAAAGAGAGCCTGATCAGCGATTACGACTACTACGTGGGGCAACCAAAAAGAAAAACTCTACCGGAAGATACGCAAGCCGGAAAATACGAAAAATTCTGCGCTGAGCTGGAAAACCTAAGCCGCAAATACGGAATAGTAATTCAGGCGGTCGGTGGAGTTAAGCCGTTAACGAACGACTTTGAGGGGTATAACCCAGACCTCGACAGCGGCGATTTAATGCCGGTTTGGAGCGAGGATTAACCTAAACCACGGCGGGGCCGCAA
>JAFUXW010000185.1 GCA_017477035.1 Alphaproteobacteria bacterium
GAAAATAATATTGATAGTCCTAAAAAACGCAATGATAAAATATTAGATATAAAAATGCATCAGCTATTAGGTGTTGAAAAATTGCCTGATATTTATATGTTGGCGGTATTAAATATGATTTTAATGGGTGATGGTTCAGCAAATATTTTACACAAAGATTCATTAACCGAATTTGATGGTAATTATGAACAAGGTGAAGATGCAGGTAAGCCATTCCCTGCAAATGTATTTTTGTTGAATCCACCATATTCGGCACCTGGTAAAGGTTTTATTTTTGTGAAAAAAGCACTCGCAAGAATGAAAAGTGGCAGAGCTGCAATATTGATTCAAGAAAATGCCGGAAGTGGTAACGGATTGCCATATACGAAAGAAATATTAGAAAATAATACATTAGTTGCAAGTATTCATATGAGCGACATATTTTGTGGTAAAGCTGGTGTGCAGACGGCAATATATGTTTTTGATATTGGGATTGCGCATAATAAGGATAATATTGTTAAATTTATTGATTTTTCAAATGATGGTTATACGAGGCAAAATCGCAAGAAATCAGGTGCAGATGTTAATTTAAGAAATACCGACCACGCCACAGAGCGTTATGAAGAAATTGTTGATATTATCTTAAATCGCAAGAAAAAGACACATTATTTAGATGATTGTGTAATTGAAGATACTATCAATCTTGAAGGTAAGGATTGGACTTATAATCAACATCGTAAAATTGATACGGTTCCCAACGAAGATGACTTTCGTAAAACAGTTGCGGAATACTTGAGTTGGAAAGTTTCAACTTTGATGAGAGAAGAAAATGTTGTAAATTTTCGCTAAGCCACCGTTTGCAACAACAAGAAGAAAAATTTAAGGCAACCGGTGGCAAATTAGAAAGTTACAAACTTGAAGATATATTTACTGCATCTAATGGAAATTTTGATATTCAACAAAAACACATTAATGGAATTGGTGATTATGTGATTAGTTCTGGAGTCCAGAATTTAGGTATTATTGGAAAGACAGACGTAGAAGCCAAAATTTTTCCAAGCAATACAATTACTGTCGATATGTTTGGCAATGTTTATTATAGAGATTTCCCTTATAAAATGGTAACCCATGCAAGAGTATTTTCTCTGAGTTTTAAAAATAAGCAGGTTAGCTCCAGGGCAGCATTATTTATATCATCGTGTATGCAATTTTTGAATCAAAAATTTTCTTATTCTGATATGGCAAGTTGGGAAAAAATTAAGAAACAAGGAATTGCTATTTATCTTCCGACAAAAAATAATCAAATAGATTTTGACTATATGGAGGAACGCATACGTGTTCTTGAAGAGGAACGCATACGTGTTCTTGAAGAGGAACGCATACGTGTTCTTGAAAGTTACCTGAAAGTAAGTGGGCTAACTGATTGCAATTTAGCTAAAGAAGAAGAAAAAATTCTGCATAGTATACAGCATGGTAATATTAAATTCAAAGAGTTTAAATTAGAAGATATTTTAAATTGGCAACCACAAAAAGAGATTGATCCATTAAAAATCAAAGAATTAACAGTGATAGGAAAAAATAAATACCCGTTTTATGGACAAGCAACTATAAGTAATGGAATTATTTCTTATGAATGTTTGAAATCTGAAGTTTTAAACAACACTTTGTCATTACCTACAATATTAATCCATTCCAATAATCAAAATTGTGTTTACCTAGAAACACCTTTTTATTTGAAAGATGGGCATGGTGCAACAAGCGTATTGCAAAACAAAAATTTGAATGAATTAAATGCTCAATTTTTAATTTCTTGTATTAAAAAAGTTATAATAGCTCGATTTTCTTACGATGAAAAAGCAACAAAAATTGCTCTAAAAAATACTTATATACAATTACCTGTATCGGATAATAATCAAATTGACTATGCCTTTATGGAAACATACATCAGAGCTATTGAGAAAAAGGTTATAAAAAATGTTATCGATTGGAAAGATGCTGTCATAGCAAAAACAAAGGAATTTGTTAAACAGTAAAATTATTATCAAATTTAGTTATTAA
>JAFUXW010000186.1 GCA_017477035.1 Alphaproteobacteria bacterium
CAATGAAACCTTATCGGATAATGCTCCCGACCGATTATGGTTAGTATGACCACGAGCTTAACTCTGTGCGTCATAATATCTTCGGGAGCAATAATTTTAGGAGATATTTATGGCAAACAGAAATGTAAAGCTCAAAAACAAGAGCGGTGACTATCTTTATCCCTATACGGATAATATTCCGACAGCGACCACATCAAAGGCGGGTATCGTAAAATTAGACAATGCACCAACGGCAAATTCTAATAACGCCATCACTTCCGGCGCAGTAAATACGGCAATAAATACCGTAAATACTAATTTAAGCAACAAACTCGGAAAAACCGAAACGGCGGCGAAAGCGACAGCCGATGCTAATGGCAATAATATTGCAACCACTTATTTAACTAAAACTGAAACAGCGGCTAAAGCGACCGCTGATGCTGACGGCAATAATATCGCCACAACCTATCTTAAAAAAGGCGATGAAGGTCGTGGTGGATTAAATTTGCTTGTTAATCAGCTTCGCAAGGCCTATGCTTGGACTTGGTCGCAAATTCTTTCAAATGGCCAAGTTCAAATTGTCTATTCTAATAGTGGCTACAAGTTAGCGGGTCCGATTACTTGTAATAGTTTTTACAAAGCAGGTGGATATAGTCCAGTTATCGATGGGAAACTTTATTCCTTGAACACTTATTCCGGAGCATTAACTCAATTTGGAACTGATACAAATTATACAGCGGCATCTTCAAATGTGGCTATAAAAAACGGAGGTATTTACTATGTCGGTAGCTTAAACTATGCAAAATGGATTGATTCCAGCGGAACGTGGACAGAGATTGGTTCTGGCTTTGGTATTAAAAATGGAGCATTGGGAGCGTTTGGTACACAATCAAATACAAATGCGGCAATAGCATGGGGAATTATCGATACTGGCGGTGTATGGACAAAGATAGTCTATTCCGCAAGTGGTTATTGTTATGCCGTGCGTGACGGATATGTATATTATGCTACCAGTAAAGGCTCTAATGGAACAATGATAATCGACCAACTTATTCAGATGACAACCCGCAATGATTATAACTTTTATTCAGCAAATAGCTATAACATTCTTGGTATAAAAGGAAATCAGTGCGATGTTTATCGAATTACTTACATCAAAAACGGAACTGATACCGGCCCGTATAAAACATTTACGTTTAATAGCGATATTGTTTTTGCGAATGATATTTATTGTTTGCTTGCAGACGGTAGTCTGTATAAAACCGAGTATTCAGCTACATTGATTGATACAAATGTTTTAGGACTTGGTTATCCATATTATCTCAAAGCAGATGGTGTTCACTTAGTAACATCCAAGGAATTAGTGATTGATGGTATATTTCCAACATTGTCAGGAAATATTTTATTTTCAGGAGCAGGCTCGGAACAAAGATCTACTGTTTATACGGTAGGAAATCCGGCAACAAACTATAGCTCATTTAAGAAAGTAACATTACAAGAACCGGAAACAATTACAGCAACAACATCTACAAGCATCACAAGTGGTGGCAAAATCTATACACGAGACCAATCTCGAGATTCTGTTTTTACTCAATCCCCTGATGATTTGAAAAAACAAACACCGACAAAATGGCAACTTTTAGAAATGATTAGTAATGTTGGAGATCAATGATGACAGTTTATCACAAACTTATAGACGGTTTTATACTTAATAATTACGAATTAGGCAATATTAGCGAAGAAGAGGCTTTTGCACAAGGTTACAAAACAATAAACGAACCGCCGCAAGACGGTAAGAACTATTGTGCTCAGTCTTTTAACGAGAGCGAACATCACATAGAGATTGAATGGGTTGAATTTCCGATACCTGAACCGCAAGAGGAAGAACAATGACTGATGCAACCTTAACCGAAGCACTAAAGGAAGCATACGCCTCTGCGCCGAGTGATGTTACGATTTTGCACACGCTTGAATTGCGGCATCCGTCGTTTGTGGATGCAAGCGGCAAAAAGACAGCCATTCGGGTGGTGCGCGATAACGTTAACCATAAGTGCAAACTGGAAAGCACCGCGCCGCTTGATGCCAACAAAACGGTTGAATTTATCGCGATGGCGTTTGATTTGCAGTTGCCGCCGGTGGAAACCGTTCCGGTGCCGGAAATCACGCTCTCGCTTGATAACGTTTCGACCGAGCTAATCCAATACTTGGATAATGCTATCGAAACGCAAGATATGATTGAGATGACGTATCGACCGTATTTATCAAGCGATAAAAGCTGTCCGCAGATGAATCCGCCGATAACATTGGTTATTACGGATATTCAAGTTGATGTGCTTAAAATCACGGCAACCGC
>JAFUXW010000187.1 GCA_017477035.1 Alphaproteobacteria bacterium
ATATAAAGCATCATATAACGGGCGCAAATATGGATCAACTTTTTCTTTCAAATCTCCTGGTAAGAACCCCAAATTCTCGCCGGCCTCCACTGCCGGACGGGATAAAATAATTTTATCAATTGAGCCTTCTAACATCATAGAAACAGCCAAAGCCACAGCTAAATAGGTTTTTCCGGTTCCGGCCGGTCCGAGTCCGAAGACCAGTTCATTTTTCATCATTTCCTGAATATATTTAGCTTGGGTTGCAGAACGCGGATAGATGTATCTTTTCTTGGTTTTCAAAACTATATCGGCAATACTTTGTTTATCATCATCGCCTTTAACATCACCGCTCATTCTGACCGCCGCTTTAACTTCTTGTTCTCCTACTTCTATACCTTTACTTGCGTTATTATAGAGACTCTCAATAGCGCTTTTTGCACTTTCAACATCACTTTGTGCACCTTTAACCGTAATCTGGTTTCCAAAACTTAAAATTTCTACATTCAGCATTTTTTCAATCAGGCGCAAATTAGTATCAGCCTCGCCGACTAATTGTTGCACTAATTGATTATTAAACAACTCAAAACAAATCTCAGCCATTAGAAATCTCCTTTCCGCTTAAAGAATTAGTGGTAGCTTCCGTAATCTCCACATTTATAATTTTATTCATATTAGCACTTTTCGTTTCAACGTGCAAGTTCTGCATATATGGTGTTCTGCCGATAAGCTGACCTTTATGACGTCCTTTTTGTTCCAATAATACCGGCATTATTTTTCCAACACATTTCTGATTAAATTTTGTTTGATAATTGAATAAAAGCTTTTGTAATATATCTAAGCGCTCTTTTTTAACTTTTTCTTCAACCTGATTATCCAAAACAGCGGCAGGAGTGCCTGGGCGACGGCTGTATTTAAAAGAAAATGCCTGAATATACTTTACCTTATTTACGATATCCAAAGTTTTCTGAAAATCATCGTCGGTTTCGCCCGGAAATCCGACAATAAAATCTGACGACATTCCAACTTTAGGATTGGCTGCTTTCAACTTTTCAACTACTCGCAAATAATCGGAAGAATTATGCCGTCTGTTCATTGCTTTCAATATTCTATCCGAACCTGATTGCACCGGCAAATGCAAATACGGCATCAAAATATCTATATCTTTATGGCACATAATCAAATCATCACTCATATCAGCCGGATATGAGGTCGTATAACGTATCCGTTTCAAGCCATCGATTTCTGCAACCTTATGTAATAAATAGGCCAAATCTCTTTCCTGACCATTTTCATCTTCGCCGTGATATGAGTTAACATTTTGTCCCAACAAATTAATTTCCAAAGTGCCTGATTTAACCAAGCGACGTGCTTCTTTTAATACTTCTGCAATCGGTCGAGAATATTCAGCTCCGCGGGTATACGGAACCACGCAATAAGTGCAGAAATTGTTACATCCTTCTTGAATTGCTAAAAACGAACAAGCTCCTTTAGCGGTATTTTCAGGCAAATAATCAAACTTACTGACTGCCGGAAAATCTGTCTTTATTTCACATTGATGCTCTTTATTTTTTTTCACTCTCCTCAAAATATCTGGAATTGTGTGATACATCAAAGGTCCCACCGCAAAATCCACAAATGGTGCTCTTTTTACTATCTGTTCATCTTCAGCCTGAACAACACAACCGACAACGCCTATAATGGTTTTCTTGCCGAGTTCTTCTCGTTCCAATTGAATAAGATGGGCTCTTCCTAAGTCAGAAAATAATTTTTCCGCCGCTTTTTCTCTGATATGACAAGTATTAAACAAGACAATGTCCGCATCGTCTTGTTTAATTGTTTCTTCATATCCTTCGTTTTTAAGCATATCGGCTATGCGAGATGAATCATACACATTCATCTGGCAACCGAATGTTTTTATATAATATTTTTCAGACACCTATAATCCTGTTTTAAAAGTTAACTATACACATACTATCTACGCCAAACATTATTTTTTTTCAACATTTTTTTAATGTTTGCGCATAGAGCTTTATGTATTTTTGATAAACTTTTAAATATCAGCGATTACCGATAAAGAAACGATAACATCAGGATCATCAACCATACCGTTTGGTTCTGCGCCTTTTTTAAGCATATCGACGAACTCCATACCTGAAGTCACTTCTCCCCAAACTGTGTATTGGCCGTCAAGCCACGGGCAATCTCCATAACAAATAAAAAATTGACTATCGGCAGAATCCGGCATCATCGAGCGAGCCATTGATACAATACCGCGTTTATGTTGAACTTTATTAAACTCAGCTTTGAGCTTTTTTCCGCTCCCACCGGTACCATCTCCGCGAGGGCAACCGGCTTGAGCCATAAATCCTTCTATCACACGATGAAATTTCAATCCGTTATAAAAACCATCTCTCACTAATTCTTTTATACGAGCAACGTGATTAGGCGCTACTTCCGGCATCATTTCAATAACCACATCACCATATTTTGTGCGCAGTAGTAAAGAATTTTCCTTATCCTTTACTTTATATGAATGTTTTATCTTTTTCGCACGAGTTTCACTCATTTCGAGTTTTTTGGTTTCTTTATTTTCCAAATTTTTAGTATTAGGCTTGGAAATCGTTTTTGTGTTTGTTTTACTAAGTAAATCAGTCATTTTAGCTTCCTTTCTCTTATCTGTTTTATATTTAGGAAGTTATTTTGCGTTATTCAAGACAAAATCGACTCGTTCTTCGGCACTTAAGTTTTTCGGATAATACTTATCTACATTTTTAATAACTTCTTTCAACCCTCTCCCGTTAGCTATTTGAACGGCTAGTCCCGGACGAGCATTCAATTCCAACATCATTGGACCTCGGAACTTATCAAGCACTATGTCTGCTCCCAAATATCCCAGTCCGGTCATTTCGTAAGCTTGCGCCCCTATCATAAGATGCTCTTTCCACATTGGGACTTGCAGTGTCATCAAATCAACATTTGTATCAGGGTGAATCGACACCGGAACATTATGTAGTACTGCCTGTATGGCTTTCCCCGTGCTGATATTTAATCCCACACCGACAGCCCCCTGATGTAAATTAGCACGTCCATCGGATTCTTTAGTTGCCAGCCTCATCATAGACATTACCGGATAACCTTTATAAATAATCAATCTTACATCAGGTATACCTTGATAACTGAATTGTTGAAAAACATCGCTAAAGTGAACAAGCTCCTCAATAAGTGCAACATCATACTGTCCGCCCAAACTATATAACCCGCTTAGTATATTTGATATATGTTGATATACTTCGTGAAAACCAAGTTTTTTGCCGGAAGTTGTAATAAACATCCCATCTTTATAACTTTTAATAACCAAAACACCCTTGCCCTGACTACCATGCGCCGGTTTTATCACAAATTCAGTTTGGTTTTCCACAATTTTGGTTAAATCTTTTACTTCATATTGATGTTCTATCACCCCTATCATATGCGGAGTATTAATATCAATACCATTCGCTAATTTTTTGGTTTGCACTTTATCATCAACCAAAGGATATAAAGAACGTTTATTGTTTCGCGATATAACAAAATAGTTACGAGCATTCATACCTAAAACTCCGACTGCGCGAAGCTTTTTCGGGGTAGAAAATATTTTAAAATATTCCCACATTTTATTTATCCTTAATTAGCGGAGCAAAACGTTTTAATTCGACAATTCTGTATCCTGTATAAGTTCCCAAAAGCATAACAATGAAAAGAATAACTATATTCCATTCGTTAAATGCGAACATAATGTAACGGATATATTCGTTACTAAGAACAAAATATGTAAATACTGCTACTATTGAAGTATTTATAATTTGTTTTGTTGCATTTCGGGCGCCATCTTCTTCCCATGTAATTGATGCACGTTCAATAATCCATGCGGTAATAATAATAGGGAAAAATACTGCTGATGCGGCGATTTTAAAGTCATATTGATACCCTAAAATTGTTAAGACCTGCATTATCAAAATAACAAAAATAACTACAGAGGAAATTCTTGGCACCAATAATAAATTAAGCCTAGTTAACGTAGCTCTGATTATTAACCCAAGAGTAATAATCAAGCTGTAGCACACCAATCCCGGAACAAAACCTGTCTTAATTAAAGACATCGCAATCAGCATCGGAGTAAATGTTCCCATCGTAGAAATACCTATAACATTACGCATTATAACAACTAATAATATTCCTAAAGGGAAAATCATCAGCCATTTTAACGTATTTTGTTCCAACATAGGCAAATTATATATGGTAAAATCAAACATTTTACTATTTTCATATTTAGCACGTCGTCCGGCCATTTTAAATGATGATATTGTAGATTTCAAAACCGAGAATTTAATCTGCGAATCAACACCGCCGCTAACATCCAAAAGCGAAGTTCCACCGCGTTGGAATAACACAAAATCTTTGGGCAAACCGACTTCTCCGGTTTTAATATTATACACCATCCACTTACCACTCTCATATACTTCTAACATTAAATCTGCCGGAGATGTCTTTTTCTTTTCATTAAGTTTAACTCCGCGAATAATTCTGGCGGCAATACCTTTATATGAAAGCAGATAAATTATCTTTTCAGCCATTATCTGACGAGTGGTCTTTATCGGCAAAAACGCATCTACCTCGTGAGATAAAATATTGGCATTCAGCGTTTTAATAATTCTTGTTGCCGGACTTCCCTCTTCCTTGTCTGCTAAGCTCCAAATTTCTTCAACCAAACCCTCCTGTTGTTCATTTTCGAACAGTGGTTTGTTAACTTTAGGAGTTTGAGCATCACACACCTTTCCTATGGTATCTTTGTTATCATACAACATAATACGGTAATATACATTTTGCTTATTTTTGCGCGGATGTGACTTAATTATCATACGATTTTTATCCGTATCTTTAACAGCATCATAACCGGATGCGATTACGTCTTCGCTCAAAATCTTATATCCTTTACCGGCACTTGGTGTGGCTAATGAGATTTCTATGGCACTATTAGTCGGTTTGAATGATATATGGGCATCAATTGTCCAAACATCTGTTTTTTCACTTGGAAGTATACTAAATCCCCATACCGTGATTTTATAATATGTGGCGATAGCCGCAAAGAGCACGGATATCCCTAATAAAACACCCAAGACACCGCGCACCGAAAGTATATTTTTCATTTTTAAAGTCCTTAAATTTTATTTTAATGTATTGGAAATAGAAACATCAACAATTGCTCTACCGCTTAAAATATTACGACCTATTAACATCTGATATTCAAAGTTCTCTCTTTCAGCTATCGTAAAATCAGCCTTAAAAGACTCCCCGCCCATTTTAACATCCATCTCAACTATAGGACGTCGTTCATCTGCTAATATGCGTTTTACTTTTATTTTTTTCACCAATGGTTTTTCAAATTCATACGTTTCCTTACTTTCGCGATTTGTAATAGTAAAAGCGACCCAACTTTTGCCATCACGCTCAAACGTTCTGATTGAATCGGCATCTAACGAAGATGTAGTTGCTCCGGTATCTATCCGAGATAAGAATGCAGATTTCATTGGAGGTAGATATATTTTTTCAACAGCTCCTATAACATTCGCGGGGCGTTTTGCAATAACTTCAGGAGCTTTAACTTCTTTCACCTCATGAGGGACTATCCCCGGAACCACGATTTCTTTTTTTTGTGCTGAGCAAGAAACCAATAAAACAAGGCTCAACAAACAACTAATCTTAAGCATATTATTCTCTGTCCTCAAAATCAATTTTTTTTGATAATCTTCCTTTTTTATCGTATTGTAAAGCACAAAAAAAAACATATCCGCAATGTATAAAATTATTTACATTTTAACAGTGTTTTAATGTGCGTCATTCCAATTTTTACCGATTCCAATTTCAGCTACGAATTTCACCTGAAAATTGACAACATTTTCCATTATATTTTTCATCATCTCCGCAACTCTTTCAGCAATATCCGCTCTTGCTTCAACAACTAACTCATCATGAACCTGCAACAATAATCTGGCATCTAATTTTTCGTCTCGCAATGATTTATCCAATTGTAGCATTGCCAATTTTACAATATCGGCGGCACCTCCCTGAATAGGAGCATTTATCGCGGCACGCTCAGCAGACGCAATCATACGATGATTGGTTGATTGAATACCGCTCAAATAACACTTACGGCCAAAAGGGGTTTCAACATATCCTTTAGTGTGTGCATATTGAATAGTATTATCCATATATCGCTTTATTTCAGGCATAATCTGAAAATAAGAAGATATATATTTTTTTGCTTCTGAAGGTTCTATTCCTATTTGTTTAGCTAATCCATATTGAGATATACCGTAAATTATGCCGAAATTAATTGCTTTGGCGCGGCGGCGATGCTCTTTATCTACTTGTTCATGCGGTATACCGAAAACTCTAGACGCCGTTGCCGCATGAATATCAACATTTTGCGCGAAAGCTTCTTGCAATGCCTTAACTCCTGCATAAGAAGCAATCAAACGTAATTCCATCTGACTATAATCTGCTGCAACCAAAACATAATTTTTTGCAGCTTCAAAGCAGCCCCTGATTTGTTTTCCGATTTCCGTTCGTATCGGAATATTTTGCAAATTAGGATTTGATGATGCTAAACGGCCTGTATTTGCCACAGTCTGCGAAAAAGTTGTGTGAACACGATTATTTTTATCACGAGCTTCCAAAAGTGAGTTTGTATACGTAGATTTCAGTTTATTATACATTCTCCATTCCAATATTTTAGCGACAATTTCATTTTCTTCGGACAGAGCTTCCAAAACTTCAGCACTTGTATTATATGAACCGCTGGCATTTTTCTTGCTTTTTAATCCTAATTTATCATACAAAATATATCCGATTTGCGCTGGAGAATTCAAATTAAACTTTTCACCGGCAAGCGCAAAAATCTCCTGTTCCATCACTGATATTTGCTGACTGAATAAACTATCCAGTTCTGTTAAAGCTGCATCGTTTACTACTATTCCGGCATCTTCCATTTTTAACAAAACTGGTATTAGCGGTCTGTCCATTGCCTCATAAACAAAAGTCTTTTTTTCTATAAAAATTCGTTTTTTTAACAAATTATATAAACGTAAGGTATAATCACTTATTTCAAAAATATAATAACCAAAATCCTGATTTTCAAAATCTATCGGTGTATTTTTAGCGGTTGGCTTCAGCTCTGTCATAAAAACATTCAAAAAGCACTCGCACATTGATTTAAAGTCATGCCGATGCTCTGAGCTGTCTAAATCATACGACATCACGGAAATATCATCAAACGGATCTAAATTAAGTGTTTTATTGCACATCTTATTCAAATTGTGCCATAATGTTTTAATATCAGCGGAAACTTTCAGAATGTTTTTATTTTCTGCCAAATCGCTCAAAAATTTAACCAATGTTTCTTTGCTTAAAGCATCTTTTCCGTCAAAAGCAAACAAATCTTCACTCTTAGAACACTCGGAAAACGGAATATAATAACTTTCATAAGGCTCCGGACTAATACTTATTCCGCAAAAATTAAAATTATCATACAGTAAGACCATACCTGCAACAGATGTTTGATTTATTCTTTTATTTAAATTTTCCAACTGAGCCAGAGTTGTTACCTTGCTGTAATTAACAGGGTTTACAACCTCTGTCTCGACAATATTTTCATCACCGCATTGCCGTTCCATAATCCATTTTTCCAATTTAGGACGTATTGCTCTAAAACCTAATTCATCGGTAAATGATAATAGCTCTTTGCCATCTGGCGCATGACATTTAAATTCTTCAATATTGTGTTCAAGTTCAACATCATTTTTTAAAGTCACCAATCGTAATGACATTTTTGCCGAATCTTCATATTCTCTCAACAACTCACGCCGGCGATGTTGGGTAATATTTTCCAAATTATCAAAAATGCCTTGCAGAGAACCATATTCGTTAACCAACTCTGCCGCAGTTTTAGGCCCTATTCCTGGAACTCCCGGAATATTATCTACTTTATCTCCGGAAAGAGCCTGCACATCAACCACTTTATCAGGGAAAACACCGAATTTTTCTTTAACATCAGCATCGGTAAAGAATTTTTCTTTCATACCATCATAAAAAGTTATCCCCGGTTTTATTAGTTGCATTAAGTCTTTATCAGCAGATACAATCACTGTCTCATAACCTTTGTCCAGAGCCTGTTTGGCATAAGTGGCTATTAAATCATCTGCCTCATATCCTTCCTGTTCAACATATGGCAATCCCATCGCCGTTATCGCTTTTCTTATCAGATCAAACTGCGGAACCAATAATTCCGGTGGTTCTGCACGATTTGTTTTATAATATTCATAAATATCATTTCTGAAATTTTGCCGATGAGCTTCCAAAAGAACCAGACAATACTCGCATGGTATATTCTTCAATAAACGCATAAACATTGTAACAAAGCCATATACAGCATTAACCGGAACTCCTTTAGGTGAAGTCATATTTGGCAATGCATAGAATGCGCGAAAAATATATCCTGATCCATCAATCAAACAAACTTTACTCATTTTTATCTCCTTGGCGATAATATATACAAGTTTTTATGTTGCGCCAAGTATTTTAAAATTTGCTCCCAAACTTTATATTTTCGTTAACCTCTATCCGTTATAATACAAACAATTTCGGAGCAATTTAAAATGGCAAAAACAACAAAGAAATCAGAAAAAAAAACCTCAAAAAAGAAGTCTTCGAGCAAGAAGAAAAATCATTCCAAATCTTCTTGGAAATGGCGTTTATTTAAATTCTTTCTCATTTTGGGATTAATTTTATTTTTCCTTATCTGTGGATATGTATTTTATTGTTATATAACACTGCCTGACATCCAAAAAGCCGTATCGCGTACACGCCAGCCATCAACGGTTATTATGGCGGAAAACGGCAACGATATTGCCAAATTCGGAAATGTTTACGCTCAGGTTATTTATCCCGAAAAACTGCCTGAAAATTTAACAAATGCGGTTGTGGCAATTGAGGACAGACGTTTTTACAAACATTTCGGTTTTGATATTTTCGGTTTTACAAGAGCCATTTTTACAAATATATTTCGCAAACGTTATGCACAAGGAGCTTCAACCATTACTCAACAAGTTGCTAAAAACATTTTCTTAACACCGAGTAAAAACGTAAAACGAAAAGTTCAAGAATTGTTATTGGCTTTTTGGTTGGAAAAGAAGCTCACCAAAAATCAAATTATGGCACTTTATCTAAATCGGGTCTATTTCGGATCCGGTAATTATGGAGCCGAAGCAGCGGCGAACTGGTACTTTAATAAAAGCGTATACGATCTAAATTTACGTGAGGCCGCTGTTTTGGCCGGTATGTTAAAAGCACCGAATCGATATAATCCTATTTTCCAAAAACAAAATGCTTTAAAACGTTCCGATATTGTTCTCGGTAATATGCGCAAATACGGCTTTATCAGCGATGAATTGTATAAAACTGCTCTAAAAATGCCTATCAATAACGGACAACAATATCGAGTAAGCGGAGGTAAGCATTTTGCTCAATACGTTTATGATGAGGTTAATAATCTTATCGGCGAACGTAATGATGATTTAGTAGTAATGACAACTCTTGACCAACAATTACAGGAAACTGCCGAAAGAATTATGCGAGCTAAAATTAATGCTGCCAAAGGACAAAATGTCACCGAAGGAGCTGTCGTAATTATGGATAAAGATGGAGCTATAAAGGCAATGGTTGGCGGTATGGATTATAACCGCAGCCAATACAATCGGGCAACTCAAGCCCAAAGGCAAGCCGGCTCTGCTTTCAAACCCTTTGTTTATGCCACTGCTTTGCAAATTGGTTTTACTCCGGACAGCATGGTTAATGATGCGCCTATAACCATTGGTAAATGGAAACCTGAAAATTATACTAAACGCTACTACGGAGAAGTTTCTCTTAGTTATGCTTTGTCCCATTCGTTGAATGCGGCAACTGTCGCTCTTTCACGTGAATTATATCTTAAAGATATTGCATCAAATGCACATAAAATGGGGATTACCACGGATATATCATTAACTCCGTCTATGGTTTTAGGTACTAATGAGGTAAAAGTAATTGATATGACCGCCGCTTACACAGTATTTGCCAACGGCGGATATTTTGTTACACCTTATTCCATAAACGAAATTGCCACTCACGACGGCAAACAAATGTATGTTCGTAAAGAAAATAATAAAAAGCGGGTAATTGATGCGAAAGTATCGCAGCAAATGAGTATTATGATGGAAAAAGTAATTAATCAGGGAACTGGTCAGCGAGCAAAACTTCCGATATTTGCCGCCGGTAAAACCGGAACATCGCAAAACTATCGAGATGCTTGGTTTATTGGCTGGACCAATAAATATACCGTCGCAGTTTGGGTCGGTAATGACAACAATAGACCGATGAACAAAGTCGGCGGAGGAAACTTACCGGCAGAAATCTGGCATGATATAATGATGACCACTCTGAAAGATACTCCGGCATATCCGGCAAATTACAATAGTGATGATGCTATCGGAAATCTTATAGATAATGAAGAAAATACAGATGAAATCGGTGCTCTGATTGAAAGCGAAGAAAAAGAATCCGACGATAAACCGCAAAATTTAGAAGATTTATTGGATAAAATATAATTTTCTTTTTGCAAAAAACAACGGATACCATTTTTCTGGTATCCGTTATTTTTTTTACTCTACTTTGTTGAGGGCTCCGATGAACTCATCTAATCCGCGAATCGGATGAGGATTAGCATACGCAACCTCCTCCACCAGAATCTCATCACCGAGAGTAATGCGCAACAAGGCTTCTGTACCAATGTTGGATAGGTTCATCATCTGCTCAGGTGTCAGATTTCCGGGGTAAATTTTTACATTCACTACCGACGGACGAGTGCTAAAGTTCCACTCTCTGCCTTTCTGGCAGTGCATCGTAGCAGATAACACGGCAAGTTTAACAAACATCACATTTCCGTAATTAGCAGCCGAATCAACCACAATTCCCCTCAGGGACACATCATAATTTTTCATACGCAAAAAAAATTTAGAATTAATAGTTTTTACCGTCATTAACATATTTACATCTTTATGACAAAAAAATCAACAAAAAAAACGGACACCCTATTTCAGGTATCCGTTTTTTATATTAGAAGGTAAAATTGTACCCAAGAGAAGCCCCAAGATCAAATCCCACGGAATTTTTTGTAGAAGATTCATCAAAACCTTCGTATTTCATGGAATTTACAAAGTGGCCACCGGCACGCAAGTTACATAATATCTGACTGCACTTGCCGATCTTAAATCCGCTCGTCAACTGCAGCGCTCCCTTAAAGCAAGGCTTGGCGCTATGGTCTTCATATGTGTAATTATCGTTTTTTCCGCTGTTAACAACAGAATATTCACCGATACCTAAGAGCAACTTGGCTCCCCAGAACCATGAATTTTGCGGTTGACGTACCTGAAAACCTCCGGAGAATAAAATACTTGTCATATTTCCTCCTCTTTTGCTATTTTCAAATACATTTTCAAACGCTAAACCATAGGTCAGATTGGTGCTTTTGCTTACCTGCGTCAATCGGTCAATTTCTGCAGATAAAGAGAAGCCTTTATTGCCACATATCTGGTAGCCGGTGCTTAAGGTGGCCTGTAAACGCTTGTCCTGAGACAAAGGTTCATAAGCTCCAAACTTGTAGCCTATAGCCAATCCCACAGTCCAGCTGGAAGGATCAAAGTCCTCCAAAACTACTTCCCAGTCTTTTGGTAGGTTAAACTCACCATCATTAGGACGTACTGAGTTTATATACCTGCCATAAATTGCTGTATAAGTATCTTTAGAGAAATTCAAACTTCCCCACAACTGCAGACCGTATTTGAAACACCAAACCGACTTATTGATAATTTGGTGATTCATGTCATTCGTTATGAAGGTGTTGAACGGCGTTATTCCGGCACCTACCAGAGCGTCGACTCCGAAGCAGATATCGTTTCCGATCTGGACTCCGGCTTTACCCATCGCATCAACATACAAGCCTATTTTAGACTCATGGCTAAAGGAAACGAGTCCTCCCCACGAATAGGCAAAGCCTAAAGGATTGGGTTTCCAGACGCCATCAACCTCTTCCCCCTTGATGTAGACACGAGAATACTTGATACCACCACCATATTTCTGATGGTTTTCGGCATCATCGCCGTAATCATCTTCTTTGACTTTCCCTGCTGCTGCATCGCTGAGGCTATTGATATCCTTACCTAAGCTACCGCTCAGCTCAATGACATCATACTTTCTCATTAGCGGTTTGGGCTTTCTCTGCTCATATGTGGGAACAAATGTGCTATCCTTCGTAAAACGAAGGCCACTAAACAGGGTTACAATGGCATCGGCTGTTTCAACGTCATCCTCGTTAAAGAACTTTTTTGCCAGCCTTTTGGTAAGTTCACGTTCCGTTCCCGGATGTGTTCCTTCATGTTCCTTTTCAAAAGCAGCATACTCCGGACTTAATTCCTCAGCCAATGTATTGGCTATGAATCCGAGAGCTGTTTGCTGAGAATCTGGACCATATAAACTATCCGCAACAAGAACATCATCATTCAGGCTGTCAGCGACCTGTGGCCTCGCTTCGACTAAACTATCTACCTCGGCAAATGTGTCAATCGAATCGGCAGCTTCGCTTTCATCTTCAGCAGTTACTGCAGGCTTTTCGGTTACTATGGGAGTATTCTCCACTTCACCCTTCTCCAACTTAAACGTTACGGTGCCATCAGGAGCTACCGCAATTTCCTTAGGAGAAATTCCGTCGCAGGAAACTTCCACCGTCTGACCGTTACCGGTCTTAATGGTCATTTTCTTCTGCGCTGATGCAATCGCTGATACCATCAACAAGAGCATCAATATACTATTCTTTTTCATATTTTTTTTTATTTTTTATTATTCATTTTTAGAAGCTTCATCCCCCGCATAGTATTCCGCCGGAGCGACCGTATATGGTACACTCTTTTTTATTATACATATGGTATCGTTAGCTACCAGCGAAAACTCTATCTGACCTTTTTCAAGGAATGGGTTTTCATTCTTCTGTTCAACAGACTTCGCTAACTTCACCTTCAGCGGAGAAATGCACAACAACTTATCTGGTTGTCCCAGATATGTGTAGTTGACCAAGAGACCTCCTACAGCGTATGATATATCCTGCTTCTGCTCCCCAATAGAATCCATGTTGGTGTCAACATCAATCTGAATACTGTTTTTTTCATCAAGCAGTATCATATGCTCATACTCAGCAATCTCTAGAGGGACAGTGCCTATAAAAGGCAGGTCAACTTTAACATATAACTGCCAGTCGGTTTTCGCCATCTCTTCGATGACTAATCCCTTATATCCTACTACTTGGATGTTCTCTGCATCCTTTACGTAATAACCATAAGGTGCGAACTCCTCTTCTTCAATAAAGGTTGACTTGTCATCGCAAGACGATAACAGCAACACACCGAGCAGACTCATGAGTCTCACGGCAAATAAAAAAATCTTTTTCATACTTATTTTTATTTTGATTAGTAAATTCTACAAATTAAAACAAAATAAGGATATGCCGAAGATTAAATATGAAAAAGTCTTACCTTCAGTCCATAATCTATATATCCATAATTTTGTAATGAGTTCATTGTATATTTATTTTCTAAAAAAATCAATATTTTTTTGTCATATTTGTCATTAAAATTTTATACTATAAAATAATGGACAAGTTTTTTTATAAAATGAGTAAAAAAAATCCCCTTAAGGAGGAGGCCTTAAGGGGAGGAGATGAATATAAAAAATAAAACAATAAACAAGGAGTAGTAATCAGAAGAACCGGCAGCTACCGACTCTCCCGTGTCTTAAGACAAAGTACCATAGGCGATAA
>JAFUXW010000188.1 GCA_017477035.1 Alphaproteobacteria bacterium
TCCATAATGGTCATGGTGAGTGGTTATGGCGTCCGCTTGATAATTCTAAAAAATTACGTATCAGCAGTTTTGTTGATAACGGATTAAAAGGGTTTGGTTTATTACAACGAGATAGAGACTTATCAAATTATCAAGATTTTGAAGCAAATTATCAAAGTCGACCAAGTGCATGGGTCGAACCGCTTGAAAGTTGGAATGATGGTTATGTACAACTTGTAGAAATTCCGTCTCGCCAAGAAATTCATGATAATATTGTTGCCTATTGGGTACCGAAGACACCTATTGAAGCCGGTAGAGAATATAAATTTTCTTATCGGTTGATTTGGCTTAATGATGTGATGAAAGAAGAAGATATTGCTTATGTTTCTGCGACAAGAACAGGACAAGGAGGAATTTCCGGAACAGAGGGTATCTCCGAATCCAGAAAATTTGTTATAGATTTTATAGGCAAAAATTTAGGTTCTGATTTTTCCCAAAAAGGTATTACTCCTAATGTTTCTGCAATTAGTGGCAAAATAATCAACGTCAGTGCAATATATAATCCTATAACAAAAGGAATTACGGTATATGCTGACTATGCCCCGCATAGCGACAATGATGAAATTAGAATATCACTGGAGCAAAACGGAAAAACTATTTCTGAAGTATGGAGCTATCAATGGTTAAGATAAAAGTTCATTCACGTAATGATATTATAAAAGCTTATTTAAGAGGACTTGGTTATGATGTTGATATCGATATTTCCAAGCTTTTAACGGCATATACAAGTTTGAACGAGCAAGAGGATATAAGCAAGGCTTTTGATGATATAATATATAATAAAGCTAAAAAAGTTTTTTCTAAAGATTTATCTAAAATGCAGTCTGTAGCGTTGTATAAAGCTCTGTTTATTGAAGGTGAAAATGCTGAGAAATACGGAATTGATGCGCTATTGCCTGATTTTACTAAGGCTGATGAGTATTTCAAAAATTCTGCATTTAGTGTTGTTCCTTATTACAAAGTATCAGTTATTCCAACTCAGAAAATAGAGCCTATTGCATTGCATAAATAATCAGTATTATCAGGAGATTTAGAGTGTTTAAAACTCGCTTAATTACAGAATCAACAATTAGATGGCGCCGAATTATTATTTTCGGTCTTATGGCTTTGACAACTGCCTATTTAACATTCAAGTGGACGCTATATATGCCAAGCGAATCCTCAATAACTGTCAAGTTTATATTGACGCTATTGTATATGCTTACTACGGCATGGATATCAATGTTTTTCTGGTCAAGCGTTTGTGGTTTTATTGAATTATTACGATATAAAAATCAAGCAGGGTTAAACTGGCCTGAAAAGGATTCTGCTCTTTCTACCAGAACAGCTGTTTTAATGCCGATATATAATGAAGATTCAAAAAGAGTTTTTGCTAATATTGTGTCAATGGCGCAGTCAATTGAACGTACCGGTCAGGCAAAAGCCTATGATTTTTATATCTTGAGTGATACTAATAATCCTAAAATTTGGATTGAAGAAGAAAACACTTGGATTAATGCACGTAAACAAATGCCTGATGACATCAATCTTTATTATCGAAGACGCTCAAAAAATATTGCGCGTAAAAGCGGTAATATTGAGGATTTTTGCCACAAATGGGGTGCCTTATATGATTTTATGGTAGTATTAGATGCGGACAGTTTATTAAGCGGTGAAACAATTGTTAAAATGTCGCAACTTATGGAGGTTAATGAAACCGCAGGTATTATTCAGGTGCCTCCATTGTGTATTAACAGTAAATCATTATTTTCACGCATTCAACAATTTGCCGGAAAAGTATATGGACCGA
>JAFUXW010000189.1 GCA_017477035.1 Alphaproteobacteria bacterium
AGCTTGTAATGGCAGTACATCAGTGAATAATTCCTCATCTTGTTCAGGCGCAGGTGCTTTCTCAAATGCCAAGTGGTATTTAAAGACTAGCAGTGATTCTTCATACACACAAGTAGGTAAACAAGGGTGTCTTGGAAACGTATGTTTCACGGGTGGTAGCCATGTAGCTCTCTAAAAAATATTGTGTGAATTGAATTATAAAAAAGGAGAAAAATTAGATGAAAAGAAGTTTATTAATTATAGTCTTTTTTCTATTGATTGCGAATATAGGTTTGGCTCAGAGTATTTCATATGATAGGCAAACTTTACTTCACAATGCAACACCTGGGGTGGAACCTTAAATACCAGTACTTCCACAGTCAATGAAAGCAGTAGCAATGCCGTTTTTGGCTGGTGTGGAAATAAGTATTATTACTGTCATAAATAGCGTAATGTAATAATAGGATAGATAAAAAACAGGCGGGGTGGTTTTATCCCCGCCTTTTTGTATATACAGTCATCCCTTCTCTTACGATATTGATGATATAAATGTCGCCCTAGATGACAAAAAGAGATAAGAGGTGATGCTTTATGGTTTTCACAGTTTTTTATTGAATATTAAATTTTTTGCGCTAAGATGATGAAGTAAGGAGAAGAAATGGCAGATGACAGAATGAAAAAATGTCCGGAATATTGCCCGTTTTTAATGGCAAACGGCACATTTTGCGAATTATTTAAACGAACATTGCAAAGTTCGCACGGGTTGGCTTTTAAATGCGAAGATTGCTTGAATCCTGAACAGCGTATGAGTTCATATAAAGCGTTGGGACTCAGTGTGGATAGTCGTGCTGAAATGTGGCAAAAAGCCATATTGAAACACAATGAAATAGAATTGGGTAAACGACGTCAGGAAGAAATGGTTCGCAAAAAATTTTCCGAATTTTTGGAAGATAAATTCGGTTCACGTCCGCCGTTAAGCGGTAATTCATTTCTTAAAAATTTAATCGTCAATATATATATGGTTTTGGACGCTACCGAGCGTAATATGATGATGACTTTACTCAACAGCCGTAAAGGAGACGTTTTGGTTGAAGCTATAGAAAAAGCGCCTAAAGATGAAAGTTTGTTGCGCAATGTCCGTCGCGAGCTTGATTTGGAATTTACCGAATATCAACAAACAATTCAGAAAACTCAATATCAAAATATTAATATAAATGCTAAATAATTTGTTGATTTTTTGTCAAGCATGGTATAAAATTAAGCCAAATTAGGACGGGGAGAAACTTATGACGACAGAAGCATTGCTAGTTAAAACCAGAGATAATTATGTAGTGGTCTTTTCCATTACTTATAATAATGATGCTGAAAAATTACGGCTTATAAAGCAGTGCGAAAACTATTGTCAGAATATTGATTATAATGATTTTAACGCTAAAAATATAAGTTCTTCCAATATTAGTTTTGATAAAACTAATACAGATTTTCTTAAAAGTGAAATAACCGGATATCATTATATCAAACAACCGGAGAGTTTTGTAAATAAAATGCAAAATAACGATTTTCCGGCAAATATTAATAAGCCGAATGTTTTGCATTTTGATACACGCCTGCCTGACGATTTTTTTGCTCCGATGATAAAAAATACCGGTTATAAAGTAGTTCCGATTGATGAGAAATTTAAAGTAAAGTATAATTCTCATAAAGGTGTGTATGAGGTAGTTAATCCGAAAATTCGCCGAGCAGAGGTAGATTATAATAAAAAACAATTGTCGATTGTACGTAATCACTTTGAATTTGCACCGAAGGATTATGCAAAGTTGCAAGCTATGATTGCAGATTACCAGAAACAATGTAAAAAAAATCCTAAATTAAATTTGCTTTCCTATGCTTCAAATATAAAAGATTCAAAAGATTATAGCTTATTTAGCATTTATGCAAGGGAACAAGATAACGTCAATCATTTAGATGCTACTGTTTCACATGAACTAAAGCATATAAAAAATATGATATTTACTGATGGTTTGGGACTTAAAGACGATTATAAGCAGATGAGTATCGACAATATGTATAGGATATGCGTGGAAAATGAACGAAGTTCATATCTTGATCAATTGGTATTTTGCTTAAATAAATATCTTAAAAATGGTGATTATGATGATTTTAGTATGTTTGATGGTGAGTCGTCGCCGTTTGCCAATCGCTTGAAAGCCATGTCAACACATGAAGAGCGTATAAATTATGCTTCAAATTGGCCGATTTTGGTTGAAGAAATGTTAAAACAATTCAATAAGACACACAAATCATATTATGATAAGACTCAATTTGCCGGTAATTTGCAAAGTTATGCAAAAACAGAACCTATAACAGCAGCTCATGATGATAACGGAGAAACTTTTGCAAAAATCCGTTCACTTTACTATCATTACAAGATATATAATCCCAAAACCGGAAAAGAGGAAAGTGTTAGTTTGGCAAAATATATAACTCCGGACTTGGAAGTTAAAATAGATGAAAAAATCCGCAGAAATATAATCGCACCGGCAGAAAAAATCTTAAAAAAACGGCAGGATGATTTTGCAAAATTACATAATTCCTGGCAAATTAATTCGGATTTAATCAGTCCTGCAAAAGCATTAATGCGAGGTAATTTGAAATCGGATTTATATATTAATGAGGTTGATGGTATCAGCGTTGGACAATTAATTAATGAAAAAGAGAAACCGGCGGAAAAAAATGAACCTATAAAGAAAGTTCCGGATGATAAAGCTTTTTGGAGCGATGATTTGCAAAAATATTGGAGTAAAGTCAACGGATATCAGGAAATTGCAAAAAATAACTACGAATATTCATTTAAGATTAATGAAGCAAAAGTGTGCTACAAGGATAAAAATCACGTTGATGTCAGTGCAAACGCCGATTTTGAACTATACGTAAAATTATTAAAAGAGCCAAGCAGTAAAAATAATGTGATAGAATTTGCTCAAACATTAAGCAAACAGCAGGCTCTTATGTTGTATATTGCTTGTACCAACTATGGCCGTAGGATGTCTGGTAAAGTTCCGACGGATTTATCAGGTATAGATAAGTTGCAAGGGATACCTCCGGCAGAAATGAATAAATTTAATCATCGAACCGGTAGAGGACAAAATCAACAAACAACGCAAATGAATTTGCAGCATAATGTTACAAGTATGATAAATTCAGGGCGATAAAACGAGTTCAAAAAATGACCGATGAGTGGGTGTTTTATGAAAAAATGATAAGTAACCAGCTAAAAAGGTAAAAGCCTCTACACGTGGCAAAAAAGTGTCTTCTTTTTAATTTAAGGATTTTTGATAAAAATGGATAATAAAACTATATATGCACTTTCAACGGTTTTTGGAAAATCAGGAGTTGCGGTTTTTCGTATTTCCGGAAAGTCTGCTTTCAACTTTTTTACGGAGATGACGGAGTTAAAATTATCAAAAATTGAACCCAGAAAAATGTATTTTCTCCCTATTTTTGATGTTGATTCACGTGAAACATTGGATAAATGTATGGTTGTGGCTTTTAAAGCCCCTCATTCATTTACGGGAGAGGATACGGTAGAAATAAATTGCCATGGTTCAAAAGCGGTTATACGCAGTGTGAGCAACTCGTTGTCTAAAATAAAAGGTTTCAGACTGGCAGAGGCTGGAGAATTTTCGCGTCGCTCTTTTTATAATGGAAAGATGGACTTAACAGAAGCGGATGGTTTGGCTGATTTAATTGATGCAGAAACTCGCTTGCAGCAGGAAGTTGCTCTCAAACAAATGAGCGGAACGTTGTTCAATTTATATGAAGACTGGCGTTCGCGCTTGGTTTCTTTGCTTTCTTATGTCGAAGCATATATTGATTTTCCTGATGAAAATATTCCTCAGGAAACTGTTTTAAAATTAGAGAACAATGTATTTAAAATTGTTGAAGAAATAGAGAATCATATAGCAATTAATAAGGTTGAAGAACGTTTGCGCGATGGTTTTCAAGTGGTTATATCAGGCCCGACTAATGCCGGAAAATCAAGCTTAATAAATGCTATAGTAAAACGGAATATTGCTATTGTTTCCGATATAGCAGGAACAACTCGTGATGTAATTGAGGCGTATGTCGATATAAAAGGTTTTCCGGTGATTTTTTCAGATACTGCCGGCCTACGTGATGCAAATGATGAAATCGAAAAAATAGGTATTGATTTAGCTCGCAAGAAAATAGCAGAAGCCGACTTTAATATATTTCTTTTTGATGCCGAAAATGACAGTCCGGAAATATTTAATGAATATATTACCGAAAAAAACAATTACTTATTGGTCGGGAATAAAAGTGATATAATAACTGTTGAAAAGCGTGATGAGCTGATACAAAAGGGCTGCGTTTTGATTTCTGCCAAGCATAATGAAAATATAGAAGCAATCATAGATGCTCTTTTTAATTATTTTATTGATATATATTCTTCATCATCGGCTCATTTGATTACTAGACAACGATACAAAGAAGCTCTTGAAGAGTGTTTATGCAATTTGAAGCGCTTTAATTTAAGCAAAGAAATAGAATTATCCGCTGAAGATTTGCGCTTGGCTTGTCGGGCAATCGGAAAAATAACCGGACGAGTTGAAGTTGATGAAATATTAGATAAAATATTCAGTAGCTTTTGCATTGGAAAATAACAATGTATTTAAATCACGTAAAATCAACTTTATGAAATATAAATCTGAATTAAAACACTAAGATAATTTTGAACGGTGTATTTAAAATATGCTGATAAATTTTGTTGCAATTAGCGTTAAATTGTGGTTTATTGGGCGAAAATGTAGAGGTGAAAATGGAAGGCTTATATGATGTAATTGTTGTTGGAGGCGGACACGCCGGCTGTGAAGCCTGTGCGGCTTCAGCGCGAGTAGGAGCTAAAACATTACTTTTGACTCATAAAATATCGACAATCGGTGAAATGTCGTGTAATCCGGCAATAGGCGGGTTAGGAAAAGGGCATCTGGTTCGTGAAATTGATGCGATGGATGGACTAATGGCAAAAGTTATTGATAAGGCCGGAATACAATTTAGAATGCTTAATTTATCTAAAGGTCCTGCTGTTCGCGGTCCTCGTGCTCAGGCTGATCGAAGTTTATATAAAAAATATATGCAGCAAGCATTGATTGAAACTAAAAATCTGACAATAGAAGAAGCTGCTGTTGAGGGTTTTGTCTTAAAAGATAATAAATTAAACGGGGTTTTATTAGCCGATGGTCAAAAACGCTATGCAAAAGCTATTGTTCTGACGACCGGAACTTTTTTAAATGGAGTTATGTTTACCGGACATCAAACGACAATTGGCGGAAGGATAGGGGAAATATCCTGCACAGGAATAACACCGTATTTAAAACAAATGGGACTTAAAATGGGGCGCTTAAAAACCGGAACTCCCTCGCGGTTGAATGCAGATACAATTGATTGGAGTGTGTTGGAGCGTCAATCTGGTGATAAAAATCCACAAGCTTTTTCTTTTTTAACCGACAAAATAACCAATAAGCAAATTGATTGCGGCATAACATCAACAAATGAGCAAACACATAAAATAATTCGCGAAAATTTTTCAAAATGTGCTTTATTTTCCGGATTAATTACAGGAAAAGGGCCTCGCTACTGTCCAAGTATAGAGGATAAATTGGTCCGTTTTGCTGACAGAACATCTCATCAAATATTTTTGGAGCCGGAAGGGTATGATACAAACGTAATATATCCGAATGGGATATCCACATCACTTCCAGCAGATGTTCAAAGTGATTTTATTCATACCATGCAGGGATTGGAAAATGTTGAAATTATGCAATTTGCGTATGCCATAGAATATGATTTTGTTGACCCTCAGGAGTTAAATCATTGTTTAGGCGTAAAAAAAATACCGGGGCTATATTTAGCCGGGCAAATTAATGGTACAACCGGATATGAAGAGGCCGGCGCTCAGGGGTTGCTTGCCGGTATAAATGCTGCACTTTATGCTAAAAATAGTGGTAAAGAATTTTATGTAGATCGCAGTCAAGGGTATATAGGGGTGATGGTTGACGACTTGATTACCAAGGGAGTTGATGAACCATATAGAATGTTTACTTCTCGCTCTGAGTATCGTTTATTGCTTCGTGCCGATAATGCAGACGCCAGATTAACAGAAATAGGGTATAATATAGGATGTGTAAGTGATGAACGATATGCAGTATACAAAGAAAAAATGCAGAAGATTCAATCTTTTAACAAGTATTGCGAAAATAAAATAATTTCCTATGCAGATATTGAAAATCAGGGATTAAGTGTTAAACACAATGGGAAAAAGTCATTGAAAGATATAATGAGTTATCCGAATGTTTCACGTGAAACAATAGAAAATTTTGATTCAGAAATTAAAAAAATTGATAATAAAATTTATGAGCAAGTAGAAATTGATGCTAAATATTCAGGATATCTAAAACGTGAATATGAAGATATAGAAATATTTAAACGTGATGAAAATTTAAAAATTCGAGAAGATATTGATTACAATAAAATCGGAGGTCTTTCTACAGAAATGGTGCAACGCTTTACTCGTGTAAAACCTAAAACAATCGGTGAAGCGTCTCGAATTACCGGAGTTACACCGGCAGCTGTAACCGCATTATTGGGATATATTAAAAATGCTTAAGGTTCAAAATTTTTCATATCATAATCATACAAATTTTTCTGATGGTAAATGCTCTCTGAAAGAAATGGTGGAACAGGCAAAGAAAATTGGTTTTTGCGAAATGGGTATAAGCGACCATTTAATTGTTCATAAAAATATTGAACAAAGTCCATCTTGGCCAAAATTGTCCGGTAGATATGCTTCAACTGTATATAGAAAAGATTTTAAAAAATGTTTGCCGGAATTTCAAAGACATTGCGAAGAAATCAGAAAAATATCAAAACAAGAAAAAATAAAATTATATGTCGGTTTTGAGGTAGATTTTTTTACTTATGAAGGTTGGTTAGAAGAATTGAAGGAATTTTTATCGCAACTGGATTATGATTATTTAGTCAGTGGAAACCATTTCATGTCTAATGAAAAAGGAGATACAATTATCAATATAGATTGTATTAAAGGTATAACGGATACCATTAAAGATTTGCCTGAATACATTGCAAATCATTTTGGTGCAATGAAAAAATCAGCAGAAAGTGGATTGTATTCATTTTTAGCGCATATTGACTATATTCGTAAACTCGGAGATAATATTTGCGGTCCTCATCAATATGTCGAAAATAAAATAGAAGTTCTTAAAGTTTTGCAAGAGAACAATATGGGAATAGAAATCAGCACAAAGGGTTTAAGAAAAATAAATGATTTTTATCCGTGCTCAGAAATTTTAGATAAAATCGCAGAATTGGGAATAAAAACTGTTATTAGCGATGATGCGCACAATATTGATGAATTAGGTAGCGATTTTGAAAAAGCAGAAAAAGAGCTGACAAAACACAATATTACACATCGTTTAAAGTTTTAATCAGTAAAATCACAAAACTCTCAAAAATTTATGTATAAAAATTTAAGTTAATAACCGAGATATTTTGTTGCAAAAATAAAAGAATCTTTCATACTCTTTTGAAGAGGATAAAATGGATATAGAGAAAGAATTTTTGCAATACGGTGTTTCACGTGAAACATTTAATAAAACAGAACAATTTGCAGAATTGTTAAGAGAATGGAACCAAAAAATGAATTTGGTTAGCCATAATTCTCTGGACTTGCTGTGGGAAAGACATATTTTGGATTCTGTTCAATTGATTGATTATATACCTGTGCAAACAAAAAGAATCCTGGATATTGGTAGCGGAGCTGGTTTTCCGGCGCTTGTGTTGGCTATTTTGCTTCAAGAAAGAAGTCCGGAAACAGAAATTATAATGGTTGAAAGTATTCATAAAAAAACAGTGTATTTAAAAGATGTATGTAATAAACTGGGTTTATCAAATGTAAAAATAGCAAATTGTCGAGTTGAAGAAGGAGATTTTCCTAAGCCGGATGTGATTACAGCACGAGCAGTTGCTTCGTTGGATATATTGTGCGGGTATGTTTATAAAATAGGCGGAAGTAACGTTGAATCATTGTTTTTAAAAGGTAAAAGTTACAAAGAAGAAGTTTCTGTTGCTTGCAAACAATGGTTGTTTGATACGAAAGTAATTCCAAATAAATACAGCGACGAAGGTGTAATCCTTAAATTAAGCAAATTAAGGAAGAAACAAAAATGAAGATAATATCAGTTGCAAATCGTAAAGGTGGTGTCGGGAAAACGACTACAACAATAAATATAGCTACAGCGCTTTCTGCGATTGATAAAAAAGTGTTGGTTATTGATTTTGATCCGCAAGGAAATGCTACAACCTCTCTTGGTATAGAAAAAAGCAAGGGTCAAAAATCTTCTTATGATGTGCTGATTGGTCGGATAAAAGTTAACGATGCGATTATCCATACCGAAATACCGCGTTTTGATATAATCCCATCTTCGCCGGATTTGGCTGCGGCAGAAGTGGAGTTAGTAGATTTGAAAAAACGGGAATTCTTTTTGAAACAAGCTTTACAGCTTTTAGGTAATAACTATGATTATGTTTTAATTGATTGCCCGCCTTCTCTGAATTTGATAACGATTAATGCATTGGTGTGTTCTCGTTCAGTAATTGTTCCTCTGCAATGTGAATTTTTAGCGTTGGAAGGATTGGCTGATTTAATGAAAAATATAAATGCCATAAAACGCAACTTTAATCCTGAGCTTTGCCTACAGGGTATTGTTTTAACAATGTATAGCCGACAGAATAATTTAAGCAAAATGATTGAAAGTGATGTCCGCAAATATTTTGGAGATAAAGTTTATAATACAGTTATTCCGCGTTGTGTGCGAGTAGCGGAAGCGCCTTCTTTTGGGAAACCGATTTTGATATATGATTTCAAAAGTAGCGGAGCCCAAGCGTACATCAATCTGGCAAAAGAATTCTTAAAACGTGAAAAGGAGTTATAAATGAGCGTGAATAAAAAATATGGTTTAGGTCGTGGTATAGATTCATTGTTAAGTGATGATGAAATTAATATTGATGATATTGGTAAAGATGTGGACAGTTTTATTAATAACACTGTATTTAAAGATGAAAATATCGGGGATATAGAGGTTGCCGATATTGAACCATGTCCTTTTCAGCCTCGCACTGTTTTTGACGATGAAGCTTTGCAATCATTGAGTGAATCTATAAAGGAAAAAGGTGTTTTGCAACCTCTTTTATTGCGCCGAAAAGGCGAAAAATACGAAATAATAGCCGGAGAGCGCAGATGGAGAGCTGCAATCATCGCCGGTTTGAACAGCGTTCCGGCAATGGTTAAAGAATTGAGTGATGAAGAAACATTGGAAATAGCTTTAATCGAAAATCTGCAACGTGAAAATCTTTCGCCGATAGAAGAGGCTGAAGGATTTAGCAAATTAATGAAACAATATAATCATACTCAGGAAATATTAGCAAAAGTTATTGGAAAATCACGCAGTTATATAGCAAATTCTTTAAGATTACTTAATTTACCGCAAGAAGTTCAAGATTTTATAAAAAGCGGAAAGTTAAGTGTTGGACAAGCAAGAGTTTTGATAGGAAATCCTCAAGCTGCAGATTTAGCAAAAGAAATTATTGAAAAAGGATTGAGTGTTCGTCAGGTTGAACAGATGATGACACAGAAATCTAAAATATCTTCTTCAAAAATTGCAAAAGATTTAGATGCCGATTTGCAGAAAATTATATCTGATTTGGAGCGTAAATTAGATATAAAAGTTAAAATTAATGCTGGTAAAAACGGAAAAGGTAGTGTAACATTAAAATACAACAATCCGGCGGAGTTGAGCTCTATTCTGGATTTATTGGAACAACGATAAGGAGAACTTAAAATGGCAACAATCTTAGAAATGATGTTAGAAAATTGTAAAAAAGCCGGATACTATCCGACAGAAAATATTCAAAAAATTGCAAACGCAAAAAATATGATGTTTGGCGAAGGCGAGTGGCGTCGCTGTCCTTGTGATGGCCAAAATGAAAAGAGATATTGCATATCTGAATTGTGTCGCAGTGATATAGAACGCGATGGTATTTGTCATTGTCGTTGCTATAGAAAAACCGGAAGCGGTAAATAAAATATATTGGAAATGGGATAATATATGCAGGATCCTAAATTTATACATTTAAGGGTGCATAGTGCGTATTCTTTGGCATTGGGTGCAGTTCCGGTGCCAAAACTTATGCATAAATTGCATGAAATGGGTGTTCCTGCATGCGCAATAACCGATCGTGGCAATATGTTCGGAGCAAAGTGTTTTTCACATTATGCTGAAGATGAAGGGATAAAACCTATCATAGGTGCGGAACTGAATCTGCATAATGACGATTCTGAGGTGCTGGCTATTTCCAAAGGCAGAGAACTTGAGCCGAACAGAATAATTTTGCTTGTGAAAAACGAAGATGGCTACAAATCAATTATGAAGTTGTTTCATCGATATTATTTGGATAATATGGAAAACAGCACGTATCCGCAGATTACAATGAATGACTTACGTCAATTCGGTGAAGGACTGATTTGTCTTACCGGAGGATACGAAGGACCTTTGGGTAATCTTATTTTGCAGAACAGAAAAAGCGATGCTGAAAAAAAACTTTTAGAATTGAAAGAAATATTTGGTGACTGCCTATATATGGAAATATCACGCGTTGGTTATGAGGGTGAAAAAAACACCGAAAATGATTTCATTGACCTTGCATATAAACATAATGTTCCTTTGGTTGCTACGAATGACGTATTTTTCTTTGATAAGAGTATGTATGAGGCACACGACGCTTTGGTTTGTATAGCCGAAGGAGAATATGTGGCAAATGAAAATCGTCGAAAGTATCTTCCTGAAAATTATTTGCGAACAGAAGATGAAATGGTCGAATTGTTTAAGGATATACCGGAGGCAATTGAAAATACAGTATTAATCGCAAAAAGATGCAATTTTATTTCTAAAAAAATAGATGCACTGTTACCTATTTTTATATGCCCTGAAGGCAAGACCCAAGACGAATTTATTACAGAAGAAGCATATAAAGGTTTGCACGAGCGTATGGTGGCACAAGTATATACAAAAGATATGTCTTATGATGAGCGCTCAGAAGTAGATGCAGAGTATTATAATCGCTTGGAATACGAATTAAGTGTAATCAAAAAAATGGGATTCCCCGGATATTTTTTGATAGTGTCTGATTTTATACGTTGGTCAAAAACTCATGGGGTGGCAATCGGTCCCGGTAGAGGTTCCGGAGCCGGATCAATTGTGGCCTGGGCTCTGAAAATCACCGACTTGGATCCGATTCGACTAAATTTGCTGTTTGAACGTTTTCTTAATCCTGAACGCGTAAATATGCCTGATTTTGATGTTGATTTGTGTCAGGAAAATCGGCATAAAACAATAGAATACGTGCAAAAAAAATATGGATACGACCATGTGGCACAAATAATAACCTATGGTAAACTTCAATCAAAATTGGTAATAAGAGATGTGGCTCGAGTTACGGGAATGTCTTTTAGTCAGGGAGATAAAATTGCAAAACTTATACCGATGGGGCAAGGCGGTAAAAATCCTACTTTAACGGAAGCTTTGGAGCAAGTTCCGGAATTGCGTGAAATGCGCCGTAATGACCCGCAAGTAAATAAATTATTTGAAATAGCGATTCAATTGGAAGGGTTGTATCGAAATTCTGGTATGCACGCAGCAGGTGTGGTTATCGGTGATAGGCCGCTTGATCAATTGGTTCCGCTATATAAAGATCCTCGAGCAGAAATGCCGGTAACTCAATATGATATGAAATATGTTGAGGAAACAGGATTGATTAAATTCGACTTTCTCGGTTTGAAAACGCTGACAGTGATAAATAGAGCCGTAGAATGGGTGAAGAAAATACATGGTATTGATCTTAAAATGGATGAATTACCTTTGGATGATAAGCTAACTTATGAATTAATGCAATGTGGAGATACCAGTGCGGTATTTCAATTTGAATCCGGCGGAATGCGAGAGGTAATGAAACAAATTAAGCCGGACCGGTTTGAAGATTTGATAGCTATTATTTCTCTTTATCGTCCCGGACCTATGGATAATATACCGCTGTTTATTAATAGAAAGCACGGGGTGGAAAAAATAGAATATTTGCATCCGGATTTAGCACCGATTCTTGATGAAACATATGGGATTATGGTGTATCAGGAACAGGTTATGAAAATTGCTCAGGTTCTTGGTGGGTATACACTGGGTGGTGCTGATAAACTTCGCAAGGTAATGGGGAAAAAATTGCACGACCAAATACCTCAACAGCGTGAAATGTTTACTAAAGGAGCAATGTCCCGCGGAATAGATGAAGAAGTTGCCAAAACAATTTTTGATCAGATGGAAAAATTTGCTTCATACGGTTTTAATAAATCTCACGCAGCAGCATATTCTCTTATATCTTATCAAACAGCGTATTTAAAAGCTCACTATCCGGTGGAATTTATGTGTGCTATTATGGATTTTGATATAGCCAATACTGATAAAATTTCATTTTATGTTGATGAAGTTCGGCGTATGGGAATCAAAGTTTTAGTACCGGATATAAATTATTCAGATGCCTTATTTAAAGTTGAAGATGGAAATATTCGTTTTGCTTTAACCGGTATAAAAGGAGTTGGCGAGGCCAGTATGAGAGCGCTGACAGAGGAAAGAGAGCGCAACGGAAAATTTAAAAGCATATCTGATTTTATTCATCGTGTAGATATTAAACAAATGAACCGCAAACAACTGGAAGCTTTAATCAAGGCTGGCGCGTTTGATTGCCTTGATGCTAATCGTAATAAGTTAAATTCAAATATAGAGCAGATTTTGAACCATATGTCGGCATCTTGCGAATTGAAGAACAGTGCTCAGTCTTCATTATTTGGGGTTCAAGAACTGGAAGCTGAAGTGAAGTTAAAAGACTATCCGGATTGGCCGGATTTGGAGCGTTTACAGCAAGAAGCTGATGCTATAGGTTTCTACCTTTCTGCTCATCCTTTGAGCGTATACTCGGGAAGCGTTGACAGATTGGGAATTAAAACTTATACAGAGGCGACCAGAGCTATCAAGAAAGGCGACTCTATTGTTGCCAATTTAGCAGGTTGTGTGCAATCGGTTACCAAAAAGATAAGTAAGAAAAATAAACCCTTTGCCATAGTTAAGTTATCAGATTCGTCATCTTCTTACGAAGGGTTGGTTTTTGGCGATGTGTATACTCAATGTTTACCTGCTCTGCAAAGTGGACTGCCTTTATATATACAGGCAAAAATAGAGAAATCAGATGATGACTTACCTCCAAAAATGATTTTCAATGTTGTAAGAACTTTGGATGCGGAAATTACTGAAAATTCTAAAGGCTTGATTATAGAGGTGAATAATATTTCTGCAGTTCGTCCGATTAGAGAAGCTTTATCAACAGAGCATTACGGAAATTATAAAATATATATAAAACCGGAATTAGCAGATTGGGATATTCGTATACAATTGAAAAACGGCTATGCGCTGGATAATGGTACTTTGTTAACATCTTTACGCAGTATTGCCGGCGTAACAACTGTAAAGGAGTTATAAGATGGAAAAATCGACAAATAAAAATAAATATACATTATTGCTAACATTTGGACGTTTTATAAGTCTTATATACAAATCTCTTGATGCGTGGAAAATTATGATTGTATATGGTGCAATCATAACGCTATTATATTATATCTTATCTTCCGGACAGCTTTTATGCAATAAAAATAATCTCCAGTGTTATTTGCGATTTCAATTATTTACGGTAGCTTTTATGGCATTTGTTTGTATGTGCTATATTGTTGATTTTTACCAAAATATATTTAAGAACGGTGTATTTAAATATTCTTCAATTGTGATGTTTGATAAAATTAAAATTAAGTCTGTTTTGTTTTTGACGGCTTATGTCTTGAGTTTTGTTGTTTCGGCGTTTGTTGCCAAATACATCGTATTTAAACCTGCTAATCCGGATTGGAGAATTGAATTCATATATTTTGTGCTATTATTTATATTTTGTATGCTCCCTATTTTGGCGATGCGTTTTTCTGTTATTGTGGCTTTTTATTTTAATGAGCAAAAATTACCGCCTATTAGATATTTATACCAGAAAACATCGGGGCGTTCATATATAGGTATTATAGGATTTTTGCTGACAATATTGATTATGGCTGTTTTTAATATGCAAACATACGGCTATGTAATGCATTTTACAGAAAAATATCCTTCATCTGTGAGCGTTGAAGTCCTGTCTACATTTTTTGATATTTTAGTTAAATTGCTTACATTCAATGTGATTTTTTGTTTTTTTGAAGCGCAGCGTCAATTAATGTTAGATGACGAAGATTCTTTTTGTGATAATGCTGTCAATAAATCAACTCCAGAATTTGTTGAAATGCAAGATAATAAGGATATTGAAACATCCGGTAAAAAGCGAAAGAAACATAAAAAAATTAGTTACAAAAGGAAAAAATAAAAAAAGAACCTTGCATTAATGCAAGATCCTTAAGATATTAATAATCAGGCATTTGTTCCTTCGTCTATTTCAAAATTATCACTACTATCCTCTTCAGCATTGTATTCAATGCCCAACTTAGCCAACATATCATCGTTAATATCTTCACGTTGGGCAACAATCCAATCCGGAACATTCGGACAAGGTGGAATGGAAGCCAATTTGCGCATTTTTTTATCTAAATACCAACGAGGAGAATCGGCCATAATCGGGCGATCAATATAACTTTGCATTAACACTACTTGTTTAAGCATCGGCAAGCTCAATAATTGGGTAGAGCTGATAACCGGAATACCTTGTAACTGGTAGTTAACATTTTTAGCCAAAGGATTGAAGTCTTTACCCAAACTTCCCTCTGTTCTTGAGAAAGACGACATTTGAACAGTTTTATTTCCAATCATTTTAGAAAAACGTTGAGCAGTAACTTCGTTATTTTGTGATAAAATAACTTTGCATGCGGTTGTAGAAATCACTGTCTCTAAGTCGTCTTTACCATATTTACCGGAAATTTGTCCTAAATCTTGTCCGATTAAAAGATAAGAAACTTTTTGACCACGACCTACGGCAGGACCATCAATAATAGCCTTCATTTTTGGCATTTGAGGAAACTCGTCCAGAATGAACAAAGCAGGAAACGGTCCCATTTTGCCATCAGTGCGATTTACGTGATTAGGAGGGTTAGAAATAAGGTATGATGACATAAGCTCAATAAATGTACTACTGATAACTCCCAAAGCACGAGCATCAACTTGGTTTACTGATAAATAAACAGAAATAGGCTTCCATTCACCGGTTACCGGATCTTTCATGCCTCGCAAATCTTTAAATTGTAAGTCAGAAAAACTTGTTCGTGCTTTAACTGCTTGGTTTTTAAACACGTTAATTCCAGCAAACGCTGTAGAAAGAATAGAACCACGCTCTTTATCAGGCGTATTACTTAACGTGCTGAGCTCTGTGATACAACGCTGAGCATAACCAAAATTACGAGCTTCTTTTATAGCTTCTTCCAACATATCGTGAGTAGGGTCTGCCATTGCTGCCATTTGATCGCCTTCATCAAGACGGCGCTGTATTTCTTGAGCAGCATTTATTTGCGCTTCGGTAATCCATTCCATAATCATAGCAATACATGCTTCCCGACCCATCCATCGAGACGGAAGTAAGTTCCAAGTTCCGATTGGCAAATAATTTTCCATAGTTAATGTGCCGTTTTTAAGATTTTGGAGAGCGCGTGCTGTTCCGGGATCACGCATATCCATATAATATCCTTCCAAGACCTCTTTATCTTTTTCATCGAGCTTTCCTTCGTATATACGACCGATAAAGTAGTCATTGGCTCTGGCTCTGTCACATTTTGACACAACAAATTGAATAAAGCCGGTAAGAGCAGCACGTCCGGTTTGTGACCAGTGCGGATCTGCACCTCCTTTAGGATCTTCAACCAAAATATTGCACATAGAATCCACATACATATCGCGGTCTGGACCTTGTTCCGGAATACAATTAGGAGACAATGGATTCCAACTTGGATAATAAATACCTTCACTCGGGTTATCTTCGGCACCCCAGTTGATAATAAACACCGGACCTACTTTGGCTCTGGCTCCTGAAGTACTGTAACAAAGTTCCGGCTTAGGGTCGTTCACTATAATACTCAATTTTTGCGAATTAAAAATAGTCGGAATAACCACACCGGCAGTTTTACCGGTACCAGGAGGCGCACAACACAATGTTGCCAATGTTTCTTTCAGCATTAAAAATTTACCGTCAAACTTACCTAAAACTTGGCAAAAACCGTCAAATCCCAAAAGAGACATCTTTTTAATATCTCGCAAATCTGCAATTTTGGCCTGACCTTGATAATTTATTTGGAATTTGTAAGGACTGAATAAAGCACTGATAATTAAGCCAACCGGAATAGTGATAAAAGGTAATAGCGGAATCCATAACCATAAGGCGAAATCACCGCGATAATTAAACACGGTTTTTCCCCATTTGCTATATAAATTAAAGATGTGGTCAGGATTCTTTACTATAACGTCCATAAATTTACCGACCATATCCATTGAACTCTTAGAGATTCCGTGTCGCACCAGATATGACAACGGCATCGCAAAAATAAATAAAACAATTGCAAGCGCCAGACATATAAAAAATGTAACAGTCATCCATTTGACGGCTTTGTCATATTCTTTCCATTCTTCACCGCGTTCTTTTGCCATATTAATCCCTCATTATTTTAAACTTTTAAGTACTTTGTTAAGTTTTTCAATTTCCGAAGAAGAAGGTTTGCCGTCTGCTTCGCTTAAAACTTTTGAAAACAGACGAATTTCTTTCGGTGCGCCTCGATTTATGCGTGTTACGTTAATATTCATATCATTCCAAGTTTCAAACATATCATCGGCATTAATTATATTAGCCATTTGTATAACAACAAAAGCTTCAACTGCTTGTTCAAACCCCTCATCATCAAGTTTATCTTTTACAGCATTACGGGCTTTATTTAACAAACAAACCGGAGATACACGGTGTGAATTTTCAGAGAACCACAAAGGCTCTTCTCCATTAAACATTTCCTCGTCAGCTAACCAATCGCCATTTTCTTTATCTACCATGCACAAACAAATTTTGCTGTCAGAGATGCCTATAAAGTCGATAGCAGTACCTTCAATGGATATATTAGAGATAATTCCGTAATTTTTCTGTGACAAAGCATCATATACCGGCCCTTGAGAAGAACGAGAAGAAAGTTCTCCGCTTTCTTTATCGCTACGACGATTTTGTCGTTTATTTTTATCCTCGCGCGAGCTTTCATTTTTATCCTGACGAGAAGAGCGTTTGTCTTTTTCTTCCTTGCGCTTATTGTTGCGACGATTGTTTTCGCGTGGTTTTTCGTCTTCAAAATCATCATCGTCATCATCAAAATCAAATTCTTTGCGACCGGAAGTTTTTGCGTAATTATTTTCTTTACTGTCAAAATCGTCATCGTCATCATCAAAATCAAACTTCGGTAAAGTTTTTTTACTTTCTTCTTTAGGTTTCTTTTTCAAATCTGTCTTTTCAAAAGAATCTATATCTAAATCAAAATCATCATCGTCATCATCATCAAATTTGAACAAAGCGTGATCTATTGTTGCTGCAACATCGGTCTTTTTAACTTTATCGTTGACTCTTGAACTTGCCGATGAAAGCGAAGATGCCGAATATCCGGAGTACGCAGGTGGTGTTGAAGTGATATTTCCTGATGTTCCGCTATTTTCACCATAATCAGAAATAGGTACTCTCAAGGTATTAATTCCTGCCGGTCTAATTTGTTTATATGATTTACGTTTGACTACTCCGTAGTGACTATTCACAACAGTTCCGGAAGTAGGTGACTTCATTAGTTTGCAATAAATAGTATACGGAAAAGTGATTATTTTCCAAATTATTTCTTCCCAAGCCACAAGGCTTAAAGTCCACCAACCGGTTAAAAGCATAGGAATATAGGTAATAATCAGTAATACGAAAGCCCATTCCTTCGGAGCTCTGACCACCCAACCGGCTTTCCACAAGGCAATTGCTTGGCGCCAATGGTCAGGCCAAAACATATCAAAATGCCAGTTACAGAGCATAATGACACGTAAGCCTTCCGTGAAGACAATACCCCACAGAATGCCTACGAATATAATCCTAAGAAACACCAAAAAGGCCTTCAACTATTTACTCCGCTCATATTTTGTTTTCCCAATGCACTATTTTAATCTATAATACACATTTATTAAAAAAGTGATTATAAAAACAATTATTTTTTATTTTCTTCAATTTGCTCAATAATTTTTTTACGAAAATCTGCAGAATCTCTTTTATTAGTCTGAGATTTCTTTTTTTCTGCTTCCAAGCGTTCTTGCACAACCTGCTCTAAAGTCTTTTTTTCTTCAATTTTTAAGTTTTTGATGTTAACATCGGGGGCGCGATAGTCATCAAGTCCAGAATTAACAATCTTGTTTAACGGCACAGTTATCAAACGCATAAATTTGTAATGATAAAGCTTATACCAACCATAGAAACAAATCGGTAGATACAGCTGTAGACTTAATATCATCAGCACATCTTTTCCTGCTAAAACTCCCCCGCTGTTCCAAAAATCGGCAAATATCTGATACGTTTGCGGGTTTAAGAGATTGATATTATATACCCAAAAAAAGAGTTGCTGGAATACGACTCCTAAAATAGAACTCCATAAAATACCGAAAATCAGTACACATACATAATGAAAGAATTTCTTAATCATTTTTGTTTACCGTTTCCCTTGAAAAGACCTACAACGCTACCATGAAGTTGTTTTATCTTACCTTTGGCTTTTTTTACAAACGGACGTTCATTTAATGCCGTTTTCTTCTTTTCTTGCTCTGTGTGTAAACCTTCATAGATTTTCCGATTACCTTCAAGGGCAGCCGTAAAAGCGGCATCTTGAGCTTCTGCAGCATTAAAGTCTTTGGTGAAATCAAGTAATGGCTTTTCAACCGGTTTCCCTTTTACACCTTCTTTCCGCGGAGCAAGAGAGTCTAAATATTCCGGAGATAATATCTTTTCAACGCTTTCACGAGAAGCCTTAACTTGTTGTAGCTTAATTGCTTGTTCACTCGCAGATTCGGCATTGTAATAAGAATTGAGATTTGAACGGAATGTTTTGGTATTATCACCTAAATCATCAACGAATTTTTCAAAGTTTTTATCTCGAATGGCTAAAATTTCGCGAGCTTGTTTTTCATCCAGTTTTGCATCAGGAGCCAATCCGTTTTTTAAACGATATTCATCCTCGGCTCTATCGGTAAGAACTTGTGAAATCTCGGCGATTTTTTGCATATACTCCGTCATGTTTTTTTGGATTGTTGCTTCGGCATTAGGACCAAATGGACCTTCCGGATGATCTGCCATATATGTAGCAGTGGCAAGTGAACCTGCGACACGCGCTAACAAAGCAAAGTTTTTTAATTCATCACGTAATTGTGTTTGTGTTACGTCAAATTTTTTAACAAAAGCTTCCGGATTTTGTTCAAAAATTTTGTTGAATTCTTGCATTTTTTTGACATCAAGTGGATTTTTTATATCTAAAATCGGAACCTGACTATATCTGTCAACAGTATCAATGTACCATTTGTTAATAGGCTTTCCGGCATTTTGCTTAATGGTATTATAAAGTCTGTCGTAATAATCAACTTGAGTATTCAAATTGTCGGTGACATCTTGCGCAAGTTTTTCACCGGTGTCATTCAAAAACTTAATTGCCGGAACATTTTTTGCCAGTTGCCCCGGTTTGGTCGGCGTTGGCATATTGGTATCAAATTTTCCGTCAAAGGCATCTATGCTTTTATCTATTAGCCAAAATGGAGCTTTCAGAGCTAGGGTAACACCTTCCAAAAACCAATGTTCAAACATATATTGAATAATATCCTGCTCTTTAACTTTTTCAAATTCAAACGGCTTACGTTTTTTCTTATCATCACCGGAATTTGGGTTCATATTCGCCACATTATCGGCATCTTCTTCCGGTTGCGGAGATTTTGTGTTTACTTTTAAGGCTGGTTTTTGTGCACCGTCAACCGTTAATCCGTTATTCTCGCCCCCGACAATAGTTTTATTTTCTCCATCAACCGTAAGGTTGTTTTCTGCAGATATTGCCTTATATACGGAAGGCTTTTGCATAAATTCGGCCAAAATTTCAGATTTTGCGGCTAAATCATTTATAGTCAGGACTCTATTTATATTATCAGGCTCATATGGCTCGGTTAGGGCATTCTTGAGAGCTTTCGGCTCTATTTGTTCCATTATTGCCAAAGTCTCACTATATGTTTGCAAATTGTGTTTTGCTATGGCAATATTTTCAGGATTTGTAGCTTTTTTCCACTTAAATTCTGCTGCTCTGATATTCAAAGCAAGTGTCATTGCCATATTTTTACCATTCTCCGGAGGGTATTTTACAGACATTACATTATTGACCTGCTCATCATTGAGTATTCCCTGATTTTGTAGGTCTTTTAATGCGATTAAAGTGTTTTTTATTCCGCTTATGTTTTCAAATCCCAATTTTTGAGTTTTAGCGGTTAAGTGATTGTTATCTGAATTAGGGAAAATAGTTTTCAAAAATTGTTCTTTTTGTGCATCTGAAAGTTTTCCGGTACCGAATTTTTCAATACCGGATTTTATCACCGACATATCCGGATTTTCTTTACCTATTTCAGCCAAAAATGTTTCAAAATCAAAATCTTTGAGCACTGTCTCTGTTTCTTGTTTCTTTTCATCTTCTGCCATCGGAATCCCTCCTTAAGATAATTTTTTTTAATATACCATATAAAATCTTTTTTGTCTATAGTTATTTTTACTCGTTAGGCCTTGAGCTTTTTCAGAAAATTACCTATTTTTATATTAATTCGTATTCCGTCTTTTGGCGAAACTTTAATAAGACCGAAAAAGCGCGGTTTTATTTTGCTGAAGTCAATCGGCGCAAAAATTGCTGGATTGGTGGTTAAAGCCTTATATGCGCCGTCTATGTCCTTTTGAGCTACACGAAAATAGTTGCTTATAAGTTTTTCTGCATCAATTGGAAAATTTTTCTTTTTTATGGCATCGGTGAACTTTTGTTGTCGTTCTTTCCTTGCCAGATATTCTTCATACATTATTTTTTTTATATGTTTTTCCTGATATTTAGCCAATTTTGCCAAATAGGTAAGCTCACAGCTTTCCATATCGATTAAAATTTCAACGTAAGAAATTACGGCTAATTGCAAGTCCTGATTTTGCAAAGTTTCGGCAAAGTTTAAAAACTCTTCATCTGTTGAAGATACTGGAAAACGTCCGACATCATCCGGAAAAATTTGCGATAAAACAGTCCAGCCGTTAACTAAATCCATAGAAATGTAATTACCTAAACTCGGTTTATAATTAGGGTATATGTCATCAAT
>JAFUXW010000190.1 GCA_017477035.1 Alphaproteobacteria bacterium
ATTCCTCTTGCCGTCCAATCTACGCCGTCATTAGCTAACCGGCTTAATTTTCCGACACCTGCTTGCTCTGCTTGTTGTTGTAGATGATTTTGTCTTGCCGTATATCCTTTTTTATTTTACCACAGCGGAATTGTCACACCGGCAAAATGATTTACCGTCAGCGTAGCCATAATGCAGAGTATCCATACCACTCCCACATATAATAGCGGATATTTTAACAACGGCGAACGAACATTTGCGGCTATTTGCTGCTCTGCCGGTTTACTCGGAATCAAAAATAGTAATAAAACCATAAGCAAACCTAGCAGAATATTGCAACGAGCAAGATAACACCATAAAACATCTATTATATTTATATCTACAAAATAAAAAGCTCGGTCTATCAAAAAGATTACTGTTGCAACCAATATCCACCATGTTCCCTTAGAGCCAAGATCACGGCAACGTTTTTGAACCATTGCTAACATAAAATAAAAAAGCAGCAATATCCAATAATAATGCAGCATTTTATTAGGTATACAGCGCATAGGATCGGATAAAATCAGTATTGCAATCAATGTTCTTGTGCATTGAAATTCATTTAATTTACCATCGTATGAAAAAATTGACGTCTTTTCAGATGTTCCATTTATAATTTCAGAAAAAAAGCGATTCACCGATTTGTATACCGGAACTACTAAAAAATATAAATTTTGAATAAATTTATTTTTTAAATCCAATCTTCTTCTCCTAAAATAAGCAACATTAAGTGAGCGCATTTTAATATTGCACTCACTTAATGTCAAGAAGGATGTAAGTTATTTAGTTAACAACCTTATTCCGATAGCACTCCCGTCAATTAACAGATTTGATAATGCATTTGAACTTCCAACTCCGGCTTGATTGGCCCTTTGTTGCAGACGATTTTGACGATTGCTATAAGCATTATTCATATAATTATCCACACCATAACCATATGCGCCTCCGGTTAATCCGTTAGCAAAGCGTTCTGCGTCACCGAACACACCTTCTGCCGTGCCGGCAACAGCGCTTGTTGCCACACCGTTCCAGTTATTATCACCTTGCGGTTGCTGTATTCCTTGATTAATGCGGTTCATCACCTCCTGATTATAGGCCTGCACATTGTTTTGCGGCACATTAACACGCACCGGCTGCCAATTATTTGTATAATCATCAACCATATTTGATATTCTTTCTTTATCTTTTTGAATATCTTCTTTTAATTTTACAAACGGTGAATCTGCATCCAAATAATGTGTGGTGCCGCCTATTGTCATCGGATGGTCATAATACCCTAACTTACGCATTGCTTCTTCAACCGTTTCTCTTACAGATTTGCTCATTTTTGTTTCCTTTTTATATTAAAAATTTAAATTAAACGACCGGCTGTTTGTTACAACAGCCGGTCTTTGTTATTGTGATGTTTATTCTTTTGTTTTTTACCTTACCACAGCGGGATTGTTACACCTGCATAATGATTAACGGTTAATGTTGCCGCAATGCAAATCAGCCATACCGCTCCCACATATAACAGCGGGTATTTCAACAGCGGCGAACGAACATTTGCGGCTATTTGCTGTTCTGCTGGTTTACTCGGAATCAAAAGTAGCAATAAAACCAACAGACAATAACCCATTATCCCCATTTCTTCCAATTTATACCAAATTGTCTCTTTTTGAGTGGTATCTACAAAATACACAGAGGCATTTAATATCGCCACTAATGTTGCGGCCAATACCCACCAAGTTCCCTTAGAACCAAAATCTCGGCACCGCTTTTGAATTGTTGCTAACACACAATAAAAAATAGCCAAACCAAACCAATAAATAAATAATGGATGCCGAAAACTACTGACAATTGAAAAGAAGGAATACAAAATAACACCTGCTGCCCAAGCTCTGATTCTATCCATTCTACCGACATAAGAAAAAATGGATGTATTTTTTTCCGTTCCTATAAATACAGCTCTA
>JAFUXW010000191.1 GCA_017477035.1 Alphaproteobacteria bacterium
AGATATTTGTTCGGAAGTTTCCCGCATATTACGAATTTGCGTTTGAATATTTTGTTCCAATGTTCCGGAACGTTTTACCATAGCTTCAACTTCCAAGCTGATAAGACGTCCATATTCACCGAGTTTATTATCCAAAAATGCCGAATTTTTATCTATCAATCCAGATTGTGTTTCCACCACTTGTTTTTGCTCTTTTATGCTGTTCTCAATATGAGAAATTCCGGAATCCAAGCGTCTGAAAAGCTCTTCGCAATTTTCGGAGGTGCGTAAAAAAGTTTTTTGCAAGTTTTCACCTTTTTCTTCCCAAGTTTCAATCATTCTGGCAATAGATGTCTGACTACTGTTTGAATATTGATTTAGTTGTTCTTGGGCTTTTGCAATATTTTCATTATTAACATTTACAACTTCTTTTACTCTTTCGGCAGCTGTCACCATTTCATTAACCATCGGAGTAACAATACTAACTAATTTTTCACTGTCTTCGCGCATTTGCAATGTGTTAACTCTGAAATCTGCCGTAGCTGAAGATGCTTTCTCGGCAATAGTGTTAAAATTATTGACAAGTTTTCCAACCTCTTCATTAAGTTCTGCCATTGTTTGCGAAGAATATCTGTCTAAAGCTTCCGCCAAATTTCTTAATTCGGCTACGCGATCTGTTAAATCACGTTTTATTACATCACTTTGCGCGCAAACATCACGGGTAGCGTCTTTTAAATCAGAAACCTGAGCCTTAATGGCATCGGCTATCATTTTGGTTGCTTCATTACCGTTTGAATCCGGAAAAATAACCTGATTAAGCGAATCACGAAGCATTCTTGTTTCATTTTTAAAACTGCTCCCTCTGTCAATATAGGCCATAATCACCCAAACAATAGCCAAAGGCAAGGTAATACCTGCCATAAATCCGCTAAATTCATTCGGAACCATTGAAAAAAGATTATCCCAACCGAAAAACTTTGTGATATATATGGCAACAATTCCAAACCACATTACGCTGAAAACTATGATAAAGCGGTGCAATCCGTTAGCAAACCAACTTTCATTTTCAAATTCTTGTCCGTTTGAAAAATCATTTGTATTAAATTTTTTACTTTTGACAGAGTTTTTTGATGACATTTTTTACCTCAAATCCGAATTTATACCCATATTCTTGACAATTATATCAAGCAAATAGTAAAAATTTTACATAAATTTCAAAAATATTAAAAAAATAGATTGATTTTTAAAAAGTTCTGTGTATGTTTAACTAAACAGACGATATTATGCCGTTGTAGCTCAGTGGTAGAGCACGTCATTGGTAATGACGGGGTCGTAAGTCCGATTCTTATCAGCGGCACCATTTTTGAAAAGGCACCTTTCAGGGTGCCTTTTGCGTTTGATAGGGCTGGCTCACAAAAAGTCCGATTGTTTGATTCCTCAAAACAGCAGTTTTTCAAACATTATCGGACTTTTTGCCTAAAAGCCAATAAAATCAAGCATTTTGATAGACCAATCTCAGTCCGATAAAAAAATCCTTTTTATTACAAAAAAAACTTGACAAAAGAGTATGAATATGATAGCATCAAACTATAATTGACAAGGAGCATAATATCATGCAAAATGATTCTACAAAATATGTGTGTGAATATTTGACAGGAAAAATTACAAAAGATGATTTTGTTTCAGAATATAAAAAACAGGTCACAAGTAGCTTTGATGAAAGTTTTTCCGATAATAGACATCTTGCGAAAGTTGTTCAAGATGTTTTACGAGATGGAGGTAAAAATCTTCAATCTTATGCGCAAGAAAATGATTTCGATGCAAGATTAAGGTTAGATTTAAGGATTGTTGATGCTGATGTTTGCAGAAATAAATTAGTTGATGCTTTATTGGATATTGCTTATCAGCCTAAACCTAAAGATGTACGTAATTACAGTCGGGATAGTGGATTTCCTGATTATAATTTTAATGTAGGAAGACCTGCTGAAAGAGCACTTGATACATTTATGCGCTTACCTTGGGATGATGGTATAGGTGACCTTATTGAAGAAAAGCTAGGAAAGTCTCGTTCTTCAATCGGTAATTATGAAACTATGCGTAATAATTTAGGGGATTGTTCTGTTTATAATGATAGATCTTTGCTACATGATATTAGTCCAAATCAAAGATAAATCATTTTCAATTTTCACATAGTCCTTCGCGTGATTAGTCCGATAATTGCAAAGCAAATCGCACCATTTTACGAAAAGCACCTTTCGAGGTGCTTTTTTTATTATTGGTATCAGGAGTAAAAGAAGCGGACTTACGACGAGATTGCTGGAAGCAATCCGAAAGTCCGGAGCCGAGATGGCGGCGAGATAATATTTGCCGCCGACGAGGCGTCGCGAGGTGATTTTAATCACCGAGGGACATTCTTATCAGCGGCACCATTTTTGAAAACCGTCTATTCAAAGGCGGTTTTTGCTTTTGTAGAGCTGGTTCATGAAAAGTCCGATAGTTACTTTCCAGAAAATGGCATTTTTTCCTAAATTATCGGACTTTTTATCGTATAGGTTCAATTAAAGAGCAAATTTCCTTCAAATCATCAGGATAACATAAAATACAATCTTGTTTTGTATTCATATTGTTGTCAAAATACTCTTCAGATATTCTATCATATATTTTTAAGCTTCCATATTCATATATTTTCATGCCTAGGTAATTTGTAATAGGTATTGTTCCTGCTATATCCCAAAGTTTTAAATTCATGCAATATGCCTTACTTTTGCCTATGATAGTATAAAAACTTTGTGACACGGCTGAAAAATAATCTAAAAATATAGCTTTTTTAGTTGAGAATTTAGATGTTGGTTTCCAAAACCAAGGATGCCCGAAAATAATCGGAAAGGAAGAATGTTTTTTCGGAAAAATTTCTGTTTTTTTTCGCATTTTTTTTAAAAGCATTTTGCACCCAAAAAGCCTGTTTACCATCAAAATATGTTAATTCATTAAGTTCTGGTAAATAGATAATTCCGAGAAATGGCTGAGTATTTTTATAAACTCCAATACTTATGCCATATAGTGGATGGTTATTTGCATATTGCAATGTTCCATCAATAGGATCAATAACAAATTGATATTCTGTTTGATTAATTTTTTCAAAAATATTTTTTTCTTTTAAAATCCTTTCTTCATCAATAACCACATAATTAAGATGGGAAAAATTTTTTTTAATGGTTTTACTGAAAAAATTTGAAATTGATATATCTGCTTTTGTAACAACAGACTCAACAGAACTATCTTTATTACCCAAGATATCTATATGTTTTTTGTGTCGTTTTAATTTTTTACCAGCCATATTTGTAAAATTTAAAAGTACATTTATCATAGTTTTTCCTTATAGCAAGTTTTTAATATGGTTACATAATTTATTTAAGAAAAAGTAAAACCATTGTTTCAATATTTTTTCCATTAAATGACATCAACGTCAACTAATCGGATTTTTGATATTTAAGCCAAAAGAAGTTGCAAGTTATTTGTTTCTTGTTGGTCGTTTTGGTCTAAAAGCAACTCCAACTTATACTCCAGCTGCTTATAATCATCATAATTTTCAGTCCGGAATCGTAGCGCCAGAAATGTTCGGCGCAAGATAGACGGCGGAGCCGGCCGCTTGCGGGGCTATAGTGTAACGCGCGCACATAATCGCAAAGCAAAGCGCACCATTTTTGAAAACCGCCTTATCACAGGCGGTTTTTGCTTTTGTAGGGTTGAATCTCCAAAAGTCCGATTGTGTCGTTCATCAAAACTGCATTTTTTCCTAAATTATCGGACTTTTTATATTGTCATTCCTTGACCTGCGCGGCGCGTCAGGTCATCAAGGAATCTAGTCTTTGCGAAGCACTAATTTTTTTAATTTGAAGATGCCTTGAATTTTGCCTGTCGGCAAAATAGGCATGACACTATTTATTTTTTTCATCAATTATTTGATTTTCTATATTTTAAAAATGAAAATAAATTGCTTAAAATCACTAAAATCTCTAACAATCCTGCCCAATTTTTAATACTTATCTGATAAGCTAAGTATGTAAAGCAATTTAATCCGCCCACAATGCGCATTTGTTGTGGCGGCAACCACCAAATGCAAAACAATGTTACCGATACGGTTGCTACAACCAAAATTGATGAAATTCCAGCATAAGTATAAAACAAAATGGCAAGATATAAACTCTGAAAAAATATATATCCGAATAACCATCTTTTATTTAATCTTTCTTTTATATTGGCGACTATCAACATAAAAAATACTGCTATAAAAATATATGCACCGCTTAGTGAATCTAAAAAATATAGTCCAAGAGCCGTAAAAACTTTTGCTAATAAATCCAGTAACAACATCATCTTTTTATGTTTCATAAAACGACTTAAGCAATAGCAAGCGTAATTAAGAATAGTAAAAAAATATCCGAGCCAAATCATATTGTTTTTCTACTCGGAAAATAATTTATGGATATCATATTCATCATAGCCTTCGTAATAATAGCTGACATCAACACCTTTCATAAAAACCTCCCGATCATTTATTTTATCGGTTAGAGCATTTTTCAAAAGATGTTTAATTTCAATATCTTTAATCGGGCTACGTATCATTGCGGATAAATAATCTTCTTTATCGATTTTATTCCAATCCACAACCATTTTTAATTCTTTTTTGAAAATTAAATCAAGCCAAATTCTCGTTGCACGGCCATTCCCTTCTCTAAAAGGATGTGCAATATTCATTTCAACATATTTTTCAACAATTTCATCAAAAGTAGATTGCGGCATTTTTTCAATATGCTGCAAGGATTGCTCTAAATACATAACCGGCGCAAAACGAAAATTATCTTTAGAAATATTTACATCACGTATTTGACCTGCAAAGTCATAAATATCTTCAAACAAAAATTTGTGAATTTGCTTTAGTCCTTCAACAGTTCCTGCTTTTATAGTATCTGTTTTTCTGCTGTCAAAGAGCTTAATTGCTTTTATTTTACTGATTTTTTCTTCCTTTTTGTTAAGTTCTATCTGGTTTGTGATGTTTAACTTATTTTTTAATACCATTATTATACCTCTAAATTTTAATACTGTTAAGCTAATATACTGTATAATTGCTAAAATTTATATAATATAATTAATTTGCTAACAAATTATAAGACATATTGTCAGCATCAGCATCTTCAATTCAATCTAAAAGCAACTCCAACTTATATTCTAGCTGCCTATATTCATTGTAATTTTCAGTCCGGAAGCGTAGCTCCGGAAATGTTCGGCGCAAGATAGACGGCGGAGCCGGCCGCTTGCGGGGCTATAGTGTAACGCGCGCACATAATCGCAAAGCAAAGCGCACCATTTTTGAAAACCGCCTCAATGCAGGCGGTTTTTGCGTTGTCAGGACTTAATCCCACAAAGTCCGATAGTTACCTTCCCGAAAATACCATTTCTTCAAATATTATCGGACTTTTTATTTTTTTATATTGTCATTCCTTGACCTGCGCGGCGCGTCAGGTCATCAAGGAATCTGGTCTTTGCGAAGCACTAATTTTTTTTAATTTGAAGATGCCCTGAATTTTGCCTGTCGGCAAAATAGACATGACACTATTTATTTTCTTCTTTTTTGTAAAAAAAACTTGACAAAAATCGAAAATGAAATTAGTATAAATGGTGATAAACAATTATATACAAGGAGATGATGGATGGAAAAAGATTCATTATTAGATAAATTAAGAGGACTAAAAGAAAACTCTCAGGCTATAGAACGTCCTTGGGGGGAGATGTCTTTTAAAAAAAATATTGAAGCAATAGCTAGTTTATCCTGTCGTGAAAATAGACCTGTCAAAGCTGAAACTAATTTTCATGGAAAGTATGTTCTTATTCCAGCAAAATCAAATATTATAGATGCAGAGTTAAGTCTTATAGAACAGCGTGACGAATTAAAATCAGCAACAAATGAGAGACTATTAAAAGATTGGAAAGAAATTTGTGAAGACCAAAAACAATATGTTGTTGGTGATAGTCTTGAGATTATGGCAATTGCTGTGAGTAAAGAAATGTTTAATCGTGATCAGCTAAGAGAACAGATAGATTTGCCTCAAACGCTTCGTTTATACAACGTTATTAAACAATCTAACAATCCGGAAAATAAAGATATGTTACCTGAAATTGAGAAAGACCTGCAAGCAAAAGTATGGCATTATTTTGCTAGTGAAATAGAATATGGTGAAAATCCTAAAAAATTTCGTTCTACGCCATATAGCGTTTCATGCGTGGATGAATTAAAAGACTTTATGGTTAATAAAATGCATGCACCAGAGGATGTTATTACGCCTAAATTAGAAAATATAGAAACCTCTATGATGTCTGCAATATATGTAGGTACATTACGTAGAGAACTAACACCTAATGCAAAAAATGTGGTTTATAACACTGCTCTTAAGCATCCTGAACATGGTAGTAGTCGGAGGATTATCGGAAATATTAATATTAGTAATGGCGGAAGTAGTCGAGTTGGATAGATAGCTGCCTATATTCATTGTAATTTTCAGTCCGATAAGCGCATAGTATCGCGCACCATTTTATAAAAAGCACCTCTTGAGGTGCTTTTTGCGTTTGTGGGGTTGCTTCACGCAAAGTCCGATAGTTGCTTTCCCGAAAATAGCAATTCCACCAAAATTATCGGACTTTTTATTATAAAAGATAGCAAAATCAATAGATTATGAGTCCATAAACTGGTGCATTTAAACTTACGTTTTTGTCAAGCACCTTTTGGCAATTTTAATTTTTTTTATTTTGTAAAATCAATAAGTTATAAATTTCCCTTTTTAAGAATTGTTATTGTTCAAAAACGTACGTTTTGTGCCATAATGAAAGTATATAAATTAAAACAACTACGAAATGATAA
>JAFUXW010000192.1 GCA_017477035.1 Alphaproteobacteria bacterium
CCGGTTTGCATGCTTCCGCTGCCTTACAATTCTCAGCTGATTTCGGATCACAATTTGGCTTTTTCTGCCGTTGCTGCCCTCCGTTACCCGTTGCAAACGAACCGAAAATGTTATCCTGAGTTAAGGCAAAGTTGCCGGCACTGCTGTTGTTATTCTGCCCGAATTGGAATAATTTTGAATTTTGATTACCGCTGCACCACGAACATCCGGAACAATCTCCGTCGCAAATTCCTTGTCTACAAATTGATAGACACGTCGCAGCCGCCGGTGCACCTTTACTAATTTGTTGATTTATATATTGATGAACATCTTTATTGATTGAATTGTTATAATGCAAGCCATATTTATCATAATCAGAACCTTTAAGTTTGCTTTTCATATAAGAATTAGTATCAATAAAGGTTATATCTGATGATAAACCGGCTTGCATACGTTTGTTAAAATCATCTATCTTCCCATTAAATTCATCAGCATTTTGATATTGCGGACCAACTGGATTCACAGATGTAAAATATACCTGTTTACCCTGCGCTCTCCAAATCGCTGCTAGCTCATTCATCCGTTTTATATATCTATCGGCAGCAGTCTTACTATTACCCAAAGCAGCAATATCATTTACGCCAAGATTGATGACAATAACATCACTATTTTGAGCTTTTTGCTGAATCGTGTTTATGTTATTATTAAACCAATTCAGCCCCTGCCCTACACTTGCAAACCAAGAGTTACCATTTCCATCTGTTGCATTAACATTATTATTATATTTTTGTTGGCTATTTTCAGAAAAATACATACCTACAGTACGACTATCACCAATTGTCAAAACATTAGCATTTGCTACAGCCGAAGGAGCACCTAAAAATAATAACATCCCCCAAAAAAATATTTTCAGTAAATTCTTTTTCATCTGCTTATCCTCGTCCTATCAACCGCGTTCCTCATATTCACTTGCCAGTGTTTCATTAGTAAGATTCTCTGCCGCACGTCTTCCTGCTTCTTCTCTTTCTTCTTCCTTCTTTCTTTCATAATAATCTGACCAGAATTTCGCACCATGCGTAGATTGTGCCGATGGTCTGATGAAATTACCGAATTCTTGCAATAACTTACCGGAAACGGTTGCAGTCTCTCTGGCCGTATCAGCCACCGTATTTTTCACCGTTGGCTTTACCGTGCGCATAAACAAAGTCGCATCACGTGAAAGTTGCATAATAATCTTCTGCTTAGCATTCATATTCGGCATCATCCCTTTTTCTGCCGCATTTTTAGCTTTTTGCTGCTGAGCACGCAATTCGCCGGCTTTGATTAATTGATTCCATTTTTCCTTACTCAACAACGCCAACAATATTGCATCCGATGCAGTCCGTGCCGTATTTTTCAACAATGTTCCCGGTGAAAGCGAATAACCGTCTGCCGTACCTTGCTTGCCAAGTTCTATACCCGCAGCTATCGCACCGCCGATGCCGCGATACTCGCGCGAAGCATCGCCGGTCGATTCGCCCGATGTTCCATCTCTATATCCGTTAGGAGCTTCCGGCATTTCATTACCTGCCGTCGGACGACTGTTTTCAGCCGTCACCGGCGTTTCCGGCTGCCGATTCGGTGTCAACGGCATTACACCGCCGGCACCTTCCGTATTTTCTCCGGCTGTGCTTTGATGTTGTTTTTGCTGCCGACGTTGCTCTTTTTGCTTCTCTTTTC
>JAFUXW010000193.1 GCA_017477035.1 Alphaproteobacteria bacterium
GCTAAAAAGTATTTAGAACAAAATGATGGGGCTGGAAATACATTTAAAGCAACCTCAAAACCTGTTTTAATCGGAACAGCTGTAGTTGGCGCAACTACAATGATTTTTTCTTTGATTTTACTCCTCAGGAAGAAGTAAATGAACATGGAATGCTTCATCTGATGGATAAATTTATTCACTAAATATTATTATTTAGAGTTAAATTTCATAAAACAATAAAAGAAAAGAGGGTAACCATAGCTACCCTCAAATCTTTTTTCAGAAAATTTACCAGATTAAAGTAAATTACATTGGCTGTTGGCTAACCAAAGTAGGTTGCCCGCAATTTCCGCTTTCGCAAACTTCTGCTCTGTTATAGGGGCGAGTTTCATAAGCGGTTGTTTCAAATGTACGCGGCTCATATACTGTGCGATAAGTAGTGTTCTTGTACACAACTTTAACAGGTGTTCTTACAGTATATTCTCTAGCTTGGCAACTGCAAGTAGGGCAGCAAGAACTAGCTACCGGAGCAGGAGCCGGCTGATATTGAACCTGCTGAACAGGCATTGGAGCCGGTTTAGGTTGTTCGGCAACAACAGCGCCGCCGCAGCCGCCGCGACCTGCATAACGATAGTTACGATTATCATTTGCTTCATCGCTGGCGCAAGCTGTCAAGCCGGCAGTCAAAACCAACATTGATATATAAAATAAGTTTTTCATTAATACCTCCAGTTAATTTCCTGAAAATTTAGACATTCATAACTCTGATTTAAGTATTAACAGAAAATTAATTATTTGTTAAGTATTTTTTTACTTTTTCTTAAATTTTATACAAAAAAAGCCGTTTTTAGGCGTTTTTAGACGTAAAATTTTTAATTAATTTTTCTGATAATTTTTTTACAGAATTTTGATTATTCAAAATAATATATTGATTTTACGCGATAATTTAATTTTTCTCCGATTCGCATTTTTAGTCTTAATTTTGATAACGTGTATATATTAACTTGTTAATACTTTTTCAACTTGTTAATAATTTTTTACAAACGTTCTAACCATAATCCATTAAAGTTACATATTAGTTAATTTTGAGATATAATAATGTCTAAAAAAAGAACGCCCATTTAGGGCGTTCTTTACATCATTTGTTTCGGGTTCCTCTTCTTTTATAAGAGATGCCGAAAGTTTTCTTACTTTTTACCGGAGCTTTACGGGCAGGTCTGAAAACCCGTTCCTTTTTCTCTTCGACAGTGGAGGTAACCACTGCCACATTCGGTAACTCAGGCTTGATGACGAACGGCAGGTATTCCTGATTGTTTTCGTCGACAGCCACGATCTCAATCTCTTTTCCGGGCAATGCTTCCTTCATCAGGCTCAGCTCTATAGGTGGCTGCGGGGGAGGTGTCGCCGGTGCAGAAGTAATAAAAAATAACATAAGCGTATTGGTTAGAAGTCTATTTCACGCAGTTCTTCACTGTTGATGTTCAGTTTGTTACGACGTGGAGCCGTGTCATGATGAGCTGTAAATCTGGGCAAACCGTTAACGGTGTCCTTGATGTGATAGCGCACTCCCTTAATTTGGAATGTCTTCATGTCCTTGTGCCTAACCGAAAGGTTGCGGCGATCAACGATATCGGCTTTACCGGATTCGATGCCGACGATAATCGTCTTGTTGGCGTTGACGTTCTTCATAAAGCAGAGGAATGGAACGCCGGTAGGGTTGATGAAGCGATTCTTCTTGGTATCCTTAGGCGATGATGCGGTTTTTTGTTTACCGAACGTCTGACGAGAGGAAATAATCACGCGGGCCACCATAACGTTGCCGTCATTGATAAGTTGGCACTTGTGATTAGCGTTGTAGCCCATAACAGCCTGGTTCATCTTGTTGTTAGCAACTAATGCATTTGTTTTTGCTGCACAAATTTCTTTCATACGCAAATTGGTTTTAAAGTTATATAATAAAAATTAAGCAAATCGAATCATTTGTATCATTATCTATTGCCAAAATCAAGCAAAAATGACAAAATTTAGTAAAAAAACTTGTAACTGTTTGAATTGGCGCTTTATTTTAATTTAATAGCCTGAACAAATTGCGAGCCTATTTTCATGAACTTCTCTGTGCGTTGCTTCTTTAGCTTATCAGAGTTTATCATACTTAACTCTTGCAAATTTTGCTTAATGGCCAAACGGAGATTTTCTATTGTTTGCTCAGCATCACGATGTGCACCGCCAATCGGTTCGCTGACAATTTCGTCAATAATGCCGAGCTTTTTCAAATCTTGAGCGGTGAGGTGTAATGCCTCGGTTGCTTCCTTTGTTTTTTCGGCAGAACGCCACAATATAGAGGCACATCCTTCGGGAGAAATTACCGAATAAATGGAGTTTTCAAGCATTAAAACTTTATCGGCAACAGCAATGGCAATAGCTCCGCCGGAACCGCCTTCGCCGATTACCGTAGCAATAATCGGAGTTTTGATTTGCAGACATTTTTCAATTGAAGAGGCAATAGCTTCAGCTTGCCCTCTGGCTTCAGCATCAATTCCCGGATATGCTCCGGCCGTGTCAACAAAACTCAATACAGGTAATTTGAATTTTTCGGCCATATCCATCAAACGCTGAGCTTTACGATACCCTTCCGGACGAGCCATGCCGAAATTGTATTTAATGCGCGAATCTAAATCATTTCCTTTTTCCTGACCGATAACTACTACCGGAGTATTTTCAAATGAACCTATACCACATACCATCGCCTTATCATCACCGAAACAGCGGTCGCCACATAACAGAGTAAAATCTTTGATAAGAGCGTTTATGTAATCCAAACAATGCGGACGGTTCGGATGACGGGCAATTTGAGCCTTTTGCCATGGAGTAAGATGTTTGTATACGTGCTCAATATGAGACTGAAGATGTTTTTGCAATTTTTTAATTTCTTTGCTGATATCCAAATCTTCACCTTTTGCCATAGATTGCAGATGCTCTATTTTATCTTCAAGTTCAACGATAGTCTTTTCAAAATCTAAAACAACAGTTTCTTTTTCACTCATATCTTACCTCGTTACTAAAATTACGGAGAGCAGTTTAGCACAATTTTTTTAAATGTTTAGCATTTATTTTCGGGTTGTTGATGTTTGTAATTTTCCGTTAAACCGATTTGCTGTCGTTACCTATAATATTTGTTTTTAGTAAATCTTTTTCTTGCATTTTATTATATGCATTAACCAATGTTTTTGCGGCTTGATATTGTGCACTTGAAACAGCATAATCATATTCGTGTTGATTTAGCCAGAAAACAAGTTCGCTTTTTAATGGGCAATCTTTATTGTCATATATCCTATACAACACTGCACTTTCTTGCTGATCCTGCTCCCAGTCATCTTCCACCGGATTAGTAAAAACATTTTTTTCTTCTGGAGTTAAAATGTCGTATTTTAATTGTTGCATTTGCTCTCTTCTGACTTCATTGGCCAAATAAATTCCGTTATTTAAATTTTTGTAGCCCGGCATATCATATTCGTCTTTGCGACGATATGGTTGTATTAGCCTTTCCAATTCTTCAGTCATTTCTTTTTGATTGGTTTTTTGAGCGTATATAATTATCGGATCGACACGCCAATTATACATTTTTTCGTTAGCAATTTTATAATCAAATGCATTATACTTAAGACATAAATTATCAAGTTTTTTAAATAAGCCTATCCTCGGTTTTACATTTAAAGCATAACGCACCATGTCCGTTTTTTTACCCTTAAGAATATTTTCATGAGCCGAAAATCTCTTGTATACCCACGCATATTGTGAATCAATGGTTATATCGTCCTTTTTCTCATATATTTCATTTTTTACGAAAGAAGAAAATTCTGCCAAATCTTGCATTTTGTGGTATCTCATCCTTTCTGATAAAGGAGCGATAACTCCATACATTATCATCTCTTTAGGATGCGTCAATATTTCATCCATTATAGGTGGACAAAATTCAGTTATCATTTTTTCTTTGTTGAAATTATAGGATGCATTTATAAGTTGAAAATAATCAAACAGTTTTTGTTCTTCTGTTTTGGATAAATTATTTTCTTTTAGATAGGCATTATACTCTGCACGAATTTCGGTCATTTCCGGAAGATATTCTTCTATTTTATTGTAAATTCCCATTTTCGTCCTTTCTAAAGTGAGTATCTTATTGTGTAGAATGATATATAGTAACCGTAAATTTGTCAAGATTAAATGAGCTTTACCGCAATTATAAAAAACAAGTGTTCCAGTGGGTATCCGCTTAATGTTAATAAAAAATTTGCTAATTTAAGCTACAATAAATAATAATTTGTGATGAATAAGAAAAAAAGGTATAAAAAATGTTGGTATTTGCTTTTTTCGGAGCGGTTTTTTCATCGGTCAGCTGGTTGATTTATGCGATAATGTTTATAAATACCAAATTGGCAGATGAACGTTTGATGACGCAAGATTTATCATCTATGTTGATGTTTTTGGCTGTTGTGCTGCTGCCTATTTTAACAATCTGGATGATTTTCGGGTATGTAAACCAATTTTTGATTAACCGAGGCATGAATAAAAAGCAAAACGAATTATTGACGCAACTGCAAAAAAATCAGGATTACACCGATTTGGTAGTAAGAGTTATGCTTGATGCCGAACATGAAATTAAAGACGGCTTCGTTTTGAACAAATTTGATATGTTCATAAGTGATATGAATGAAGCTTTGGGAGAGATAATACAACGTTGCAATATAGCTTCATCGGCTCAACTTGAACAATTGTGGCAAAGAGTTCGTCGAGGTGAGCGTTGGGCTCTTGGAAAAGCAGTCTTGGATGCCAGTAAAAATCAGGAAACTTTTAATGCTTGGGTAAAAGAAAAAGTTGGCAGAGATAATGTATTTCGAGGTTCTTTGATGGAATTTTGTTACCGCTATCAAAATTTGCTGCAACTTTTGGAAAAGCACGACCGTGATCGCATTTTTGTTCGTATGATTGAAACAGGGGTATTTGGGAAAGTTTACTCAATTATCGCTCCGTTTAGTGACGGAGCTGATAAAATCAGTATTTATGCTCAGAACTATTCTCAACCTAATGCAGATATGCAAAAAACTAATGAATATACTTCGGCACTGAAATTGGCAACTATGGAAGAGCCTAAAGCAGAAGAATCTATTATAAATGTGGATAAATATGAAGCCGAAGATGAACGACCGGAAATTAAAAAAGAATCATTCTTCTCAAAAATAAATCCTTTCCGCAAAAAAGAAGAGCCTATTTTTGATGAAAATGAAGAAGATCCGTTTTTTCAGGCTTTACATAACAGTTTTCAAGGAAAGGATGACGACAGAGAAAATTCTTTTCCTACATTTGATGATAATCCGCGGTTAAGTGAACCGGATTTTTCTTTGGAAAAAAATAGTGCACAAGCAACATATTCCGCGCCATCTTTCGGAAACTTACAGAATACGCTTAACAGTATACGTGCAGGGAATGCTGCAAATGCTGAAAACGCGTCATTTCAAGAACAATATGAACCTCAAATATCATCACCTGTAAATAATACAACATCTATTGCCGAACAAAAAACAGAATCCTCTTTGGGGGTAAATACAACGATATCAGAAACTATGCAAACTAAAGATTCTGAAGAAGATGAGGAGAATTTAGTTTATCCATTTGGCGGGTGGACCGATGAAAATAATTACGGCAATTAGTCTTTGCGGGAGTTTGTTTTGGAGTTTTACCGCACAATGTGCAATATATGATAATATTGCTTTATATGGTAAGTCCAAATATAATAATAATTTTCAAGCATTTGAGTATGTTAACCCTGACGCTCCTCAAGGTGGTAAAATAGTATTACCTGCTTATGGAACATTTGATAATTTTAATCCGTATATTTTTAAGGGAGTTGCAGCTTCTTTTGTTGCCGGATTGAGTTTTGAGACTTTAGGAACATCACCGGTAGATGATCCGTTTACTATATACCCTTTATTAGCTGAAAAATTTGATTTACCTGATGATAAATCATATGTCGGATTTATTTTGAATCCCAATGCCAGATTTTCTGACAATTCTCGGGTAACGGCAGATGATGTGATATTTAGTTTTAATGCCATTATGGAAAAAGGCTCTCCTGTTTATAAAATGTATTATGCAGACGTAGACAGAGTTGAAAAAATAAGTGATATGGAAGTGCGCTTTTATTTCAAAAAAGGGAGTGATAATAAAGAATTGCCGATGATATTGGCTCAATTCAGCATATTTTCGCAAAAAGACTGGGAAGGACGTGAATTTGATAAGCCGACATTACGTGTCCCGTTAGGAAGCGGACCTTATGTAGTAACGGATTTTCAGGTAAATAAGTATGTGGAATTGAAAAAAAATCCCAACTATTGGGGAAAAAATTTGCCTTCGCAACGAGGATTTAATAATTTTGACACCATTCGTTATGATTATTATCAGGATACCACGGTTACTCTGCAGGCATTGTTTTCCGGAAATATTGACGCCAGAGAAGAATATATAGCTAAAATATGGATGACAGGATATAATAACGATTTAATAAAATCAGGAAAAATAAAGAAAGAAAATATAGAACATAATAATCCGGCAATTCTGCAAAATTTTGCCTATAATGTAAGGCGTAATAAATTTAAAGACAGAAGAGTGCGAAAAGCACTTGATTTGGCGTTTAATTTTGAATGGGCTAATGAAAAATTGTTCTATAATCAATATAAACGTTTATTCAGTTACTTTACAAATACTGGAATGGAAGCAACAGGATTGCAGGAAGGAAAGGAAAAAGATATATTGCTAAAATATGCCGACAAACTTTCTCCTGAAGTGTTTACAAAGCCTTATGAATTAACGATAAATTCCGATATTTATGACTCACGGCAAAATTTGAAAAAAGCAGTGGCATTGCTGAATGAAGCCGGTTATGATTTTGTGGATGGTAAAATGACCAACTTAAAAACCGGAGAACCTCTAGAAATAGAAATTCTGAGTAATTCGGCAAATGGTGCAACCTTTACCAAAGTGATGTTGCCTTTCATCAATAATTTGCGTAAAATCGGGGTTAAGGCAGTGTTTCGCAACCTAGAGGTTAATATATTCAAAAACAGGTTGGATAATTTTGATTTTGACATGGCAATTGTATCATATAGGGTTTCACAGCTTCCGGGTAACGAGCAACGCGATTATTGGGGAAGTGCTTCGGCAGACATCAAAGGCAGTAATAATATCATTGGCATTAAAAATGATGTTGTTGATGATTTGATAAAGGGATTGGTGTCAGCACAGGAAAAAGACGATTATGTAGCTTATGTTAAAGCATTGGATAGAGTTTTGCTGAGCGAAAATTATATGATATTTCAGTGGTATTCACCTTATTCAAGAGTTGCGTATTGGAATAAATTCGGCCAACCTGAAACAGATATTAAAACTGGATTTCAACCATTTACTTGGTGGATAAAGGAGTAGTTGATGCGGCAATATATTTTAAAACGTCTTTTGCTTATTCCGCTCACATTGTGGGGAATTATAACCGTAAATTTTGCAATTATACAATTGGCTCCGGGCGGTCCTGTCGATTATGTATTGGCGCAATATCGCGGAATGAATACCGATGCCAAATCACAAATTACCGGCACCGGTGATATTCAACAATCAAATTCTGTTCAGGAGGGGGCTTCTTCATCAAAATATGTTGGTGCGCAAGGAGTTCCGGAAGATTTAATTAAAGCTCTTGAAAAACAATTTGGGTTTGATAAGCCGTGGTATTATCGCTACGGTAAAATGATTAAAGATTATTTATGCTTTGATTTCGGAAAAAGTTATTATCGTGATAAGACAATTGTCGAACTGATAAAAGAAAGGTTGCCTGTTTCTGTTTCTTTAGGTTTGTGGTCAACTTTAATAATATATTTGATAGCTATACCGTTAGGAATTAAAAAAGCGCAAAAAGATGGTTCAAAGTTTGATATGATAACTTCTTTTATGGTAATTATAGGATCAGCAATGCCTGTATTTTTGTTGGCAGTGTTTTTTATAGTGTTTTTTGCCGGAGGAATTTATTGGCAATGGTTTCCGCTCAGAGGATTGGTATCTGATAATTGGCAAGCTTTAAGCACAGGAGCCAAAATAGCCGATTATTTTTGGCATATTACCTTGCCGGTTATAACAATGGTAATCGGTGGATTTGCCGGTTTAACGATGTTGACCAAGAACTCATTTCTTGATGAAATAAACAAACAATATGTTTTAACCGCAAAAGCAAAAGGAGCTTCCGAAAATCGCATTCTATACGGACACGTATTTCGAAATGCAATGTTAATAATTATTGCCGGTTTTCCGTCATTGTTAATAAAAATGTTGTTTACCGGTTCGCTCTTGATTGAGGTTATTTTTTCTCTAAATGGTTTGGGATTATTGGGATATGAAGCAATAACCACACGTGATTATCCGGTGGTTTTCGGTACGCTTTATATTTTTGCTTTACTGGGTTTGGTTCTGAAATTAATCAGCGATTTGACTTATTGTTTGGTTGATCCTCGTATAAATTTTGATTAAATAAACTATTGGGTTATAAAATCGGACTGGAAAACCGGTAACAACCTGTTGAAATAAATAGCTACGGTTAAAATGCATATATTACCCAAGGAACTAATGGAAAATTAAGAATTATAACATAAGCAAAGGATGGCAAAAATACTATTTCAAATGTGACGAGCCAACAAAATAACACAAAAACCCTCTTAAAGAGGACTTTTGCCTTTTTAATTTACAGTTTTTCTATAAGCTCTGCTACCTCTTTGGCGGCATTTAAACTGTTTTGCGGAATAAATTCGGCAACTTTTTCATCATCCAATAAAATTGCACATTTTGTAGCAATCAAGGATTTTGCAAAGCGTTGATGTTTAGGTGTTAACCAATCTTTTCCGGTGAATAAATAGATAGGTTTACCAGTGCCGGTTGCTTCGCAGCACATAGAAACGGAATCGGCGGTAACTACGATATTATCGGCGCAGGCTAAAAATCCGCTGTAGGGATTTTCCTTAATATCACCCCATAAATATGTATATTGCGGAATATCCTTTATTTCTTTCATTATAATATTTTGCGCTTCTTGTCCGGTGCGTCTTGAAGTGGTTATGAGAATTGAGCCACCGATTTTTTGCTTGAGTTCTCGGATAGCTTTTCCTAAGGCTAAGGCATTTTCGGCGGTAAACGGCTTTTTCTTGATAGCTCCGCCCACAATTACAGCAGTTAAAGGTCTGGGTAAATCCTTAAATTTATCGATCCATTTTATTCTGGCTTCCGAGAGATATTGCGAAGTTATTCGATGCGGACATCCTACTATATAATGGATATTTGAAGTTTGCTTTTTATTTTTATCATGCTCCGGTACGATGACTAAATCAAATTCACTCAAACCTGTGCTTCCTGGGTGCATAAGCTGAATAAGTTTTGTGTTTGGGGACATTTTTTTTATGTAACGGGCAATCGGCGCGGTGCGTCTGCTTATAGATAACACCATGTCAGGAAATGGCGCAGATATCAGTTTTTTACTTTCTGCTGTCAAACCTATAAGAGAGCGTCCGCGAAGCCAATTAGGTAAACCTGACAGCTTCGTATATTCTATATTTTTTTCAATAATCTGAAAATCATTACTCAAAGCTTCAATAACACCTTTAGCCTGTCCAACGCTGCCGCGACGATTATCCAATATTGCCCATATAGTTTTTGTCATTTTTTCTCCGTGATATTTTATTTTGCTTTCTGTTTAATATATGATATACCACATATAAGGCAAGTTTTTTTTATGAAGGATACACCGATGAGATATGTTATGATGTTTGTTTTATTGTTATTGAGCGGAAATGTTCAGGCACAGCAAGAAAGGCAAATACAAAGTCAGGCTTATAATCAACAAATGCGAAATTATGCTGAGCCGCAAAATAATATTCTACAAAAAAATCCGAGAAAAAATATGAGGAGAAAACTTAATACTGTTTTCGGTAATCAGAAGAAAGCTCTTGATTTATTGGTTTTGCAAGAAGTGGCGAGTTATAAGCTAAATGATGAAAATCTTAAAAAAGATGTCGAAGATATTAGGAATAACGAGGAATATTATCGTAAACTGGAAATTATCAGAGGAAAGCTTTCAAACGGCAAATTTCCGGATTCTCTAAATAAAGAAATTTTACGTATTTTAGACGATACAGGCAACCGTTTATACAAACTTCTCGGCAAATAATAATTGTTTAATACCTTAAGTATATAATAACCTCAAAAGTATGTAGCCTTATAGGTTATGAAGAGAGGTAATATGAAAAAAATAGCGTTAATGATGTTGTCGGTGTTAGTATTGGCTTCGTGTATTTCAAGACCTAAAGATGATATTCAGACAATGGAAAACGAGAAAAATGAAACGAAAATTTCAACGGCTCCGATAAAAAATGAGCGTGTGGTTGCCGTGGCGGATTCTGATTTGGAAATGCTTCGCAAAAATATAGTGGTTAAAACCATGGGAGATGATTATATCGTTTACGAGTATTCTGATGTCAGAATTGATAAAGTTGCTCCTCTTGCTTCTCGGTATTGCTATGAGACAAATCCCGGAAAAAAGGCTTATTTACGTGATATTTATATGCATAAAAATCATAAAAGAAGAGCTACGTTCGATTGTGTAGACCTTGCAAGTGAATAAAAATATCCCTATATAGCTAAATAGGGAGATTTTAGCGATGGCAAAAGATTTATATCAGATTTTAGGTGTTGGTAAAACGGCGAGCGAAGCAGAAATAAAATCTGCTTATCGTAAGCTTGCTCGCAAATATCATCCGGATTTGAACAAGGATGATAAAAATGCTGCCGAAAAATTCAAAGAAATTTCAAATGCTTATGATATTATAGGCAACGCTGAGAAGCGCAAAAAATATGATAACAACGAAATAGATGCCGATGGTAAACCAACTGGTTTTGGAGCTGGATTTAGTGGTGGAAACTATGACTTCAGACAAGGAGGTAATCCGTTCGGAAGCGGTTTTGGCGGTGCAGGCGGATTTAGTGGCGCACAGGGGTTTGATTTTTCATCTATTTTCGGTGATGATATTTTTTCACAGTTTACCGGAAGAGCTTCCGGAGGACGTAGTGCGTCACGCAAAGGTCAAGATATCTCATATACGATGAGAGTTGATTTCATTGATGCCGCAAAAGGTGTTGAGAAGCAAGTGAATTTGGGCGGTAAAAATGTAAATATAAAAATTCCGGCAGGAACATTGAATGGTCGAACACTGCGCCTTAAAGGATTAGGGTATGCCGGATTAAATGGTGGAGAAAACGGAGATGCATTGATTACCGTAAATGTTGCAGAACATCCGTATTTTAAAAATGAAGAATTGAACATTTTACTCGATTTACCAATTTCTGTAGTTGAAGCGATAAAAGGAGCGAAGATTACCGTTCCGACCATTAATGGAAAAGTAGCAGTAAAAGTTCCGCCATATTCGTCAAGCGGTGAAAAACTGCGGTTAAAAGGGCAGGGAATTAAAACAAATTCATCACAAGGTGACGAAATAATTACTTTGCAGATAGTTTTGCCGAAAAATAGATCCGATAACTTGGATAAGATGGCAGATAATCTTGAAAATTATGCGGTAAGGAGTTTTTAATGCTATTGGAAACGCTGAAAGAATTTGATTGGATGAATGAACCTGCACAAGTGCGTTTTGATGATGACGGGATGCATGTTCGAGCTAAGTATCGCACCGATTTTTGGTGTTGTGCACGGCATAATTTTCGCAAAGATGACGGTCACTTTTTTTTCAGTTATGTGTTAGGCGATTTTTGTTGTGACTTGGATTGGAGCTTTGAAAACGCAATTTCGTTTGACCAATGCGGAGTAATGTTGCGCTTAGATGTAAATAATTGGTTTAAAATCTCAATGATGAGTGAAAGCAATGAAAATCCTAAAATAGCAACTTCTTTAACGAACGACGGATATTCGGATTTGGCAAGTGTCAACATAAAGGCAGGGGTAAAACATATCTGGTATCGTTTGAAAAAACGCAAAGGATGCTATGTTGCTTATTATTCTTTAGATGGTCAAAATTATACGGAATTACGGAAATTTTATTTGATACACGACAGTGATGAAATGAAAATCGGTGCTTATATTTGCTCTCCGCAAAATGAAGAGTTTACGGCTGTATTGCACAATTTGAAGATGTATTAAAATTGTTCATAATTCTTTTGAGTTTCAAGATTATATCATCAGAAATTCCGGTTAGCAATAATTCGTTGAATAAATAATAGGCAAGTCCGGCATGTAGGAATAATTTTCGAGTATATTGAAAATTAAAGTCAAAAATCCACGATAACACCATCATAACTCGGTCATTATAAGAACGGATGGTAGGAAAGAAAATTACTTGATGATTCTCAAATTGAGCCATAACTTCAGGTGTTATACCAGCTCTCTTGGCATCAGGAGAAAGTTGTTTATAAAATAAATCTTCTTTTAAGTGTCCGGTTGATTTTATAACTCTTAAATTAGCCAATTTGTCGGCATCGCGGACTATGTAGAGAATTTTCTTTATAATCATTTCATCAGGGGATTTTTCTGCTTCTTGCCATAAATCGGAAGTTTTTACTTGTTCCATCATTTTTCCGTGATATTTTACGGCTAATAAAAGCTTTAAATGATTATATTGAGGAATTTCTTTTAAAATATCATAACCGATGAAGCCATGGTCGTATTTATTTGTTCCGGCACCAACAATTATATTTTTTATATTATCTCGATATATGCAAACCATTTCATGAAAACGACCTATATCGTGAAATAACAAAGCCCTTTCGGCATCGGTTTTAAATTCCTGACTGATGTCCGCAAGTTCAGGTGAATTCGCCATAATTTCTTGTCCGGCATGTAAAACTTGCACTGAATGACGAAATTTATGATTTATGGAAAAATGATAAAAAGATCCCTTAGGTAGTTCATTTAAGGCTCTCTGATAATGTTTTTTCAGTTCTATAAAATCTTGCATCATCTTTTTTACCCCCTAAAATTGAGTAGAAGATAAATTTTTTAATAATGATTTGCAATAAAAAAATGCCTGACGATATTTCGGCAGGCATAAAGTTTTAGATCCAACCCAAGCTTTTGGCTTTTTTAAAAGCCTCGCCTTCCAATCCCGTGCCTTCTTTGTGAAGACACACTATAAATTTTTTGGCGTTTGGCTTGTCGAACAAAGCCATTTGTTGCTTTTCCGACAAGATGGCGCGACCGCAAATGGCTATAAGCGTTGCGTCATCTGCGCGCTTAATCATAGGCAAGGCGAACTTGTCTGGAAAGTCAAGACACTCAGTACCGGCTGAGTCAATATACAACTTCATCCATTCGTTGGCCTTGTTGTCGGGCATCGAGAGGATTTTGTTCAGTGCCACACGACTCAAGGTCTGGCACTCCACATACTTCTTGAAGTGCTCCTTGGGCATATCAAAAAGTAACAATTGCTGTTCACCGGACAAATCTTCCCCGTTATTCAACAGCTGAATAACGTCTTCATACCTTTTCTCCATATTTTCCATAATTTAATAATTATAAAGATCACAAGCACAAATATAGACAAATATTAACGAAATGTCAACATAATTTTGTTGACTTATATGTTTTTTCGTCTATCATATTCTCACTGAGATTTATAACTTTATTAATTATTAAAAAAAATTTTTATGAAAAGATTTAAATGTAATGACGGCAAGGGCCGTAAACTTCCCGTTATTTTAGTTGTGTTTGATGCTCGTATACTTGAAAGGGATGCCGAGGTTCGAGATGCTTTTTTTGAAATAGTTCAACAGAAGTATGGTCCAGGCTACGGTTTACGTTATGGAGAGGGATTTTATGCCGATTCTCCGGATTTCCTAACCTCGGATGCCAGAAAAAGGTCAGTTTTTGCCGGTCCGGCAATATGTCCGGTTGGAGAAGAAATGATAGAAGATTTCAAGAAAAGATGGGATGAAATTACTTCTACTTATCCTGATCCGGAGTTTCGCAAAGAACTGGTTAAGATGGAATCGGAACTGGCTAAATCTCCTTCTGCATTTCCTATTCTGTATATGGTATGCTACACCACGGCAGATGAAAAACTCTATCTTAAACCGATGACACGTGATGATCATAACGCGGTGATTCTGGACATTATAAAGCAATATAATGAAAAGGCTACGAACATTGATGCCGTGTATGTTGATTCGGTGGTTGAAGATGACAATATCTACAATCCGGAGAAGTTTCCATCGGAGATTCCTTTTGGGGTTCCGGATGAGGAAACCGGTGAAATGAACAAGATTCTATGCAGAGTCTTTCATTCGTTCGACGAATTGAAGAAGATGCTGTTGGAGGATCCGGTGTTTGATGTTGATAAATTCAACGAGAAAAAGAAAAGAGCAAAAAAGAAAAATATCTGAATTGAAAAAACCGCTTAAGCCTTGTGTTTGAGCGGTTTTTTGTATTTACATCGGAAAAAAACGGATATATAATTTGATTAACTTCAACAGAACGGATGTTTAAAATGTCTGCACAAAGCCTTTTATCCTCAAAAATTAAAGTACAACATCATAAATCGGAGGAAAATAGTGAAGATGGTAAAATTTTGCACGATTTTGTGAGCTTTGATGCTGAAAATGCAGAAATAAATACCATATCCGAAGCTAAAAATTTAGCAAAAAATATGGGTGAAAAAGTGTTCCCGTATTTGCAGGAAACTTTGGAAAACATGACAGATGACACTAAACGGAGTCAATGCGAAAAGACGGTGGCGTGGGTGCATAAAAAAGCAGTTTGGCATCCTGAATTGGTGGAAAAATGCACTCATCAATTGTTGGAAAAAATGGAAAACAGCGAAGCGTTGAAAGAAATTCCGCTCAGCTACGAACAGATATGGATTGATACTTCAATAGCGGCGATTTTGCATGATATAGGTCGACTTTCGGAAGTCGATATTGCCGCCGGAGCAGTGTGTATGGAAAGAGGCGGGTTGAAAAAACATCATGCTTTGATAAGTTTTGATATATTGGAACATGCAAGAATTAAGCCGGAAATATTATTGGCGATAAGATATCATGAATTTGCCGATGTTGACGAGGTTATCAATGATGATTTGTATAAAAATATGTCGGTGGATAATCAAAAAATTGCCCGTTTTTATACCTATGTTTTACAAGATATGGATAAGACGGCCAATTTAACGGAACGTTCAATTTTCGGGATTAAAAAATGTGCAGAATTTTTTGATCCGCACTATATTCAGGATTACGGCATAACCGAAGAATATTTTGAAAACGCGTTAAACGGAAATTATTTGCGTTTGAAAGGCGGACATTTATTGGATGCCATGATGCGTTTTGTGACATGGACTTATTGTATTCATTTTCAGGAAACAAAAGAAATTTTAGCCGAAGTGTTGACCAAGTTTTTTGCTCAGATGTATGCCGAGGCTGAGCGGGAATATGAAAATTCAGCCGATAAAAATCCGGTAAAACTTGCCGATACACTCGGAAAAATCATGCAACTTGAAAACTATTCCATATTTGAGAGGATGAATATATCTCTTGATGAAAAGCAAAAAAATGCAGTATCTGCTAAAATAAAAGAGTTGAGAGCGTAGTTTTTATCTTTCATCATTATTCTTGCCAATTGATTTGCGGTATCTGTTGCGAATTTTTTTTATTTCAGTACGTCTTTCTTTGACATCAGTAAATCCGTATAAACGATCATATTCTGCCATTTCATTCAATCTAACGCGTAATCCGTTTTCATTACACCACGCTTTGATACCGACACCGAAAGGATTGTTTCCCGGAGTCGCATAAGAAATTTTTAAGAAATCAGGTCCGAAAAAATCAAAGTTATTAACCCCTACATTTTTCAAAATTTCTGCAACATTTTGAGCGCAGTTATTAAATAAAGGATTGTATTTTTTATCACCGTATCGGATGTTGTGTTTTTGCATTTCTCTGTATAGAGCATTTCCGTCTATTCCGATTTTATTCGGATAAACAAAGTAATATTCGGCAAATTTATTATACTTCGGGTACAGTGGATCTGTATGAATAGACGGTAACAAACGATTAACAACTTGATCTTTGTATTGCATACAGGTATGTCCGATTAAAGCAGGACCTTCTATTGGATTAATGGCGATTACAATAGGGGTTTCGGCAAATAAGTCAATTTCTCCTTTAGAGTTGTGGGGAATTCTGTCGGAAACCTCATATCCATCTCTGATTATAATACCATCTTCAACATATTCCTGCTGAGGTGTGCAATCGTATCTATCGGCAAAATAGCGTGTTCCTTTGTATATAAATTGAGCTCGATAATTTTTATTGTGGGCTTTTGCCACTTTTGCTTTTTCCCGTATAATTTTACGAGCTTGCTCCAAGCTTTCAGCCTTAATTTCTCTTACTCCAAAGTGATAGGGATTAAGCTGAGAAGAACGGAAATTTTTATAAAGTTTTGAATCTTTTATACTCCACCAAATTTCTTTCAAATCTCTGAGAGCATTAGCTTCCCATGCCAACGCTTCAGGTACTTCATTTTGCTGTATGTTTTCTTGTTCTTTTTTGTTTTCTGTCATTTATCACACCTTATTGGTTTTATTATACAAAAGGTAGTTAATTTGTCAATATGTGTGTTACAATAAATTGTTTTGTTCTAAAAAAGTGAACATTTCTTGAGCTATTATCTGATGTCCTTGTGAATTTGGGTGAATTGCATCTTCGTATATATTTTCAAGATTATAATGTTGCCAACGCTCATATCTTGCAAAAAATGATATATTTCTTTGTTTGCAAATATCTTCAATAATAGCATTGTAGCGTATAACATCGCTATTTAAACGTGTGAGATTTGCCTCAGGCATATATCTGTTTTCAATTATCGGAAGTAAATCGGTTACAACGGCTTTAGCATTAGTTTGTTTGATAATATCAAGTAATTTGTTCCAATACATTATGCGGAGACCTTCAGAAAAATCAAGCTCGGAATTGCTGTTTTTGCGGCGGCGCAAGTCGTTAATACCAATGCTAATGATAATCAAATCAAATTTTCGTGACAAAATTTCAGCATGGGCGCGGTTAGCTGTGTCTGCTATATTATCTCCCATATATGCCAGATTACTAAACAAATATGGATTTGTTTTTTTTGAAAGTATAATTTTTCCCATTCTGGCAAACCAACCTAAATCTTGTGAATCGCAGAATCCATGTGCAATACTGTCTCCGATTAATCCTATATTTTTTAGCATATTTATTTCCTTTACAATATTTTTAAACTTATTTTATGAAATGATTTATTAAAAAAATTGTAAAAATAATTGTTTTATTGTTAATTAATTAAACTTTTTGATTGTAAAAAATATTTTAAAAGTATATTTTTATAAAAAATAAACTTATAAGGATATACAATGATTATTCTGATGAGCAAGGTTGTGTCAATCCACGAAAGAAAAACCTGTATGCGCCTTACAGATGTTGAATGGCGGATATTAGATAGAATTTGTTATCGCGAAAAGATAAAACGCAAATATCTATTAGAACTTATTGAAGATAACAGTATGAAAGGTCTTGGTCTAACACCTTCTGTGCGTTTGTTTTCATTGCTTTATGTGTATAATAAGCTTAATAAATTGACCACAAATCAAACTTGCTTGAAGAATATTCTTTCCCAACTAAAGTAACAACAGGCTATAAGCGACGATATTCAAAAAATACCGGTTTACGTCCTTCTCGTATAGCTTTGCGTTGATATTTTGTTTCGCACCAATCTTCAGGAGGATAGCGCCAATCGTTAGAAGTTTTAGCTGTCCAAATAAAATCTTTATTTGTGCGCATTGTTTCCAGTGTCCAAGTTTTATATACAGGATGGTCGGTTGCTATCTGCAATATCCCGCCTTTTTTGATGATGCGAGCCAGATTTTGCAAGTTATCGTGGTTTATGAAGCGTCTTGCGGCATGCTTGGTCTTTGGCCACGGGTCAGGAAATAACAGGTAAACTTTATCAAAGGCTGCATCAGGCAATAATGAAAATAACAGGCGCACATCGTCATCATATACTCTTACGTTATCTGCTCTATCAGCAAGCAAATGTATTTCGTTTTCTAAGTTACTTGTATTTCCATCTTTTAATCCGGTAATTAAAGATAATAAATTTGCAACTCCGTTTTGATAAACCTCTACTCCGATAAAGCCGAATTGTGACATTTTTTGTGAAAGTGATGCTAGATGCTCCCCATCACCGAAACCTATTTCTAAGCAGTATCCATCTTTAGCTTCCGGAAAACAAGTTTTCAAGTCTAATTTTTTATCGGTTGAAACACGGATACGAGGCAAAAAATTTTCTAAAAGAAAACTCTTTGCCTTACGAATAATTCTTCCTTTACGCCGTCCGAAAAATTTTGGCTTATCTGAAACCATTAATACTCATCTTCATCATTGGAGGTTGATTGAGGAAGTCCGGCTGTGGATTTTGATAAAGCAACCATTAAATCAAATAAATTCTTGGCAATTTTACGATTTGGAATTTTATAATAAGCTCTGACCAATTCAAGAGTTTCTGCTTTTTTCATCGGATCATCATCAAAAGAGTGGCTATCCTCTACATTGAAAGATTTATCAATTTTGGAATTGAGCATCATCGGACTTTTTAACGCAACATTATCATCCATATCTTCAAAGAAAAAACCCATCGGAACTTCCAAAACCTTACTGATATCCCACAATCTGCTAGCGCCCACACGATTCATTCCTTTTTCATATTTTTGCACTTGCTGAAAGGTTAAACCTAACATATCGGCCATTTGTTGTTGTGTAATATGCAGAATTGTCCTACGCAGACGAATGCGTTTGCCAACGTGAACATCAACTGGATTAGGCTCATTATCGTCGATACGGCCTCTGATTGATTTAACGTTTTTCATTTTTCACCTCTTATAAATTCAACTATTGGTTTATTATATTTATTAAAGGAAAAAAGTCAAATTAAAAAATTTTTTTAATAATGTTACAGATTAAATAATTTTGTTGTAATACCCATATAATGGGTTATATACTCAATAAGAAGGGAAAAATATGTGAAACTTAACTACACTAATAATTGTATTTAGATTTAAATGATTAAAAAAGATTGCATTTATAATATTTTGTGATATACACTAAAGTATATAATATTTTATATGGGAGAATATGAATGCTTATCAATAATCAAAATTTATACTTTATTATCTTGTCATTTATCACATTATTTGCTTTGCTACAAAAAATTACATTGCTTGTAATCAGACATCAGATAATGTCTGGAAATTTTTTTATCATATCACAAAATTATTTTTGACATTTGCTAAAAAAGGTATATTATGCGCTCACTACAGTTCCGTGGTGAAACGGTTATCACGTATCCTTGACATGGATGAGTCGGCAGTTCAACTCTGCCCGGGACTACCATTTATGAGAATAGTTCCGTGGTGAAACGGTTATCACATATCCTTCACATGGATGGGTCGGCAGTTCAACTCTGCCCGGGACTACCACGATAATATAAAGTCTTTCTCTTGAAATGATTTTATTTTTATAAAAATTTTTGTTTGACTTATTCAGATTTTATAAAATATACTACCTTATAATCAAGTAAAATAAGGAGTATGAAAATGGCAACACTTAAAACATCAGTAATCGGGATTGATTTTGAAAATCCTTTTATTTTAGCTTCGGCGCCCCCGACCGCCAGAATTGACAGTATAGATAAAGCTTTTACACTAGGTTGGGGCGGAGCTGTTTTAAAAACCATTACTCCTGATGATTTGGAGATGATAGAAGCCAGTCAACGTTATGCTTCGTGGAAAAATGGCAATAGGGTTTGCGGGTTTGAAAATATTGAACTTTTAAGTCATTTAACCATTCAACAGTGGTTGGACGGAATTGAATTCTTACGTAAGAAGCATCCGAATAAAGTGCAGATTGCCAGTATTATGGCACCGGTAGTTAAAGAAGAATGGCAGAAATTAGTGAAAACACTGAATAGTGCCCCGATAGATGCTTTTGAATTGAATTTTTCTTGTCCTCATGGAATGCCCGAAAAAGGCATAGGTATGGCGATAGGGACAAACGCGGAAATTTCTTCAATGATAACAGGGTGGGTAAAACAAGTATCTAAAAAGCCGGTATTTGTAAAGCTTTCGCCAAATGTCACTAATATTGCTAAAATAGCCAAGGCTGTGGAAAATTCCGGTGCAGATGGCATATCAGCCATTAACACGGTGCAAGCTATGATGGGGGTAAATTTGGATACCTTTGTGCCAATGCCTAACGTAAACGGCAAATCTACTTTCGGAGGATATTCAGGTGCTTCGGTTAGGCCAATAGGGTTACGTTGTGTGGCGCAAATTCGTCAAAATTCTGATTTGCCGATTTTGGGAATAGGAGGAATTTGCAATTGGCACGATGCTGCCGAATATATTACGCTTGGTGCCGATGCAGTTCAGGTATGCACAGAAGTTATGATAAACGGATATGCGGTCATTAAAGCCATGAAACAAGGTTTGCTTGATTATTTAGAAAGAAAAGGATTTGAAAGTCTTGAGGATTTAAAAAACAGAGCAATTGCAAATATAAGTTCACATGAAAAATTGGATAAGTCGAAACAAGTTTACCCACACATTGATGAAGAATTATGTATAAAATGCTCAAGATGCGTTACTGTTTGCGATGAATCCGAGCATAGTGCGTTGTCTGTGAATAATAATCGTATAACGGTTAATCGCGATAATTGTGTCGGTTGCTCCCTTTGTTCTCACGCTTGTCCTAAAGCGGCAATTACAATGAAATAAGGAATAAAAAATGATAGTGTCTAACGAGACCATAAATGAGGAAAAACTGCAGAAGGCGAACGATATAATTGTAAGATTACAAAATGAACTCAAGGATTACATTACCAAAGGGCATGGTCCATTTTTGGCGGCAATTTACGACGAAAACGGAAAATTGATTGCCCAAACAGCTAATAGTGTAATAAATGAAAATTGTAGCAATAATCACGCTGAAATGAATGCTATAAGAGAAGCAGAAAGAGTTTTGAATACCTACGATTTATCATTATATAATTTGAGTTTATACGTTACTTCAGAGCCGTGTATGATGTGTTTGGGCGGTATAATGTGGTCGGGTATAAAGGCTGTTTACTATGGAGTTCCCTCTAAGCGTGTGGAAGAAATTACCGGTTTTGATGAGGGATTTAAACCTGATTGGTTTAATGAGTTCAAAAAGCGCGGCATAACTGTTTACGGAAATATAGCACAAGAAGCAGGAGAGGATGTTTTATATGATTACGTTAAAAAAGGAAATACCGTTTATAAACCGGAGAGGTAATGAAATATAAAATCATCGGAAATATGACCGGAAACTCCATGGATGCCATAGATTTAGTTTTAACTGAATTTGACGGCGATAAGATGAGCGATATATGTTCATATACAAGACTATATAATGATGATATGCGCAATAAAACAGAGAGCTTGCGTCAGCAAGTGTTTAATAAAACCGCACGTGAAATTGTTGATTTATCTGATTTTAAATCATTTCACGATGAATATATCCGGCAGATTGCGGACTGTATCAATGAAATGTGTTATATAAATAAAATAGGTAAGAAAGAGGTAGATGCAATCGGTTTTCATGGTAAAACTTTGGATCATAATCCGCCTTCAAAATCAAAGCTTGACGGGACTAAACCTTACACTTTACAGATTGGTTCAGGGAAAATGCTGGCTGATTTGACGGAGATTAATACCATATATGATTTTCGTTCTGATTTTATTATGAACGGGTTTGACGGAGCTCCATTGGCTCCTCTGCATAATGCGCATATAGCATATAGTGAAGGTGATGGGTGTTATTATAACGGAGGCAATACTTCTAATTTTGCCATAATCAAAAATGGAAAAGCGCTGTCGGGAGCAGATGCCGGTCCGTTTAATGAGTATATAGACGCTTATATCAGAAAACATACGACTTTAGCTTTTGATGAAGGAGCAAAAATCGGCATGAGCGGGAAGCTAAACAAAAAGTTGTTACAAAAATTGTTTGATATAGGCAGAAAATACTATGAAACAAAATTACCTAAATCAGGTGATCCGGCATATTACTACAAAAATGAAGTTTTTGATTATGTGGAACAATCGGGTATCAATTTCGCGGATGCCGTGCATACTTTTGAATATTTTGCTGCTTATATTGCAACACAAGCTCTAACATTGGTTCCTGAAACGATTGATATTCCGTCAAGATTCGTATTATTTGGCGGAGGATGGAAAAATCCGTTGGTAAGACGAAGTTTTAAGGACTTTCTTGTCGGTGAAGGTTATGTTTTGGATGAACATAAAAAAATATTTGAGATGTTACAAACAAGGCTTAAAAGAAAAGTACAAGTTATAAATTCAACTTTCGGAGAGTATATGGAGGCTCGTTTGTTTGCAGATTTGGCTCGTTATAAATTAGAAGGAAAAGCGTGGATAATTCCGGAGATAAAACAAATAGGTAAACAAATAATTTGCGGTGTTGTGGCAAATCCAGATTCAAGCAGAAATTTGTATGATGATATGATATGCCGCGCCGCAAAGGGATGGTCTGATATAGTAATAAAGCAGTAGTTTATTTAAACAATAGTAGTTGATTAAATTAAAAAAATCATATATGTTATCGGCAATTTCAGGGGAGTGAAAATGACTGATTTGAGTTTAATCCGTAACTTTGCCATCATCGCACACATTGATCATGGTAAATCTACCATTGCCGACCGCATAATTGAATATTGCGGTGGTTTGCAACATCGCGAAATGACCGAACAAGTGTTGGATTCTATGGATATTGAAAAAGAGCGTGGAATTACAATTAAAGCACAAACGGTGCGTTTAAATTATACCGCTAAAGATGGTAAAACATACCAGCTTAATTTGATTGATACTCCGGGCCATGTGGATTTTACTTATGAAGTTTCTCGCTCGCTTGCTTCATGCGAAGGATCAATTTTGGTAGTTGATTCAACTCAAGGAGTTGAGGCTCAAACTCTGGCTAATGTGTATTTGGCAATTGAAAATAATCATGAAATAGTAGTTGCCTTAAATAAAATAGATTTACCTTCATCTGATGTTCCAAAGGTAAAACAACAAATAGAAGATGTTATCGGGCTTGACACCTCGACTGCAGTGGAAGTATCCGGCAAAAGCGGTGAAGGAATAGAAAATTTATTGGAAGCTGTGGTTAATTATTTACCGGCTCCGAGCGGAGAAATAAATGCTCCGACCAAGGCATTGCTGATAGACAGTTGGTATGACTCATATCTGGGTGTAGTTATTTTAGCGCGGGTTAAAGATGGAATTCTTCGCAAAAAACAAAATATTCGTATGATGTCTAATGGTTTGGATTATGTAATTGATAAAATTGGTGTGTTTACTCCTAAAATGAAGGACACCGAGGCTCTATATCCGGGAGAAGTCGGATTTATTACGGCGAGTATAAAGAGCGTTGAGGATTGTAAAATCGGTGATACAATTACGGATAATCGTCAACCTTGCTCAAACGCATTGGAAGGTTTTAAGCCGTCGGTTTCTGTAGTGTTTTGCTCTATTTTTCCGGTTGACAGCAGTCAATATGATTCACTTAAAGAAGCGTTGGCCAAACTTAAACTTAATGATGCAAGTATAGAATATCAACCTGAAAATTCCGGTGCATTGGGTTTAGGATTTCGTTGCGGATTTTTGGGACTCTTACATATGGAAATTATTCAGGAAAGAATAGGGCGGGAATTTGATTTGGATATTATTACTACAGCTCCTTCTGTTGCCTACAAGCTTTATTTAACTAATGGTAGTGAAATGATTTTGGATAATCCGGCAGACATGCCGGAACCTACCACCATTAAAATGATTGAAGAACCGATGGTAAGAGCAACCATAATGGTTCCTGATAATTATCTGGGAGCTGTTTTGAAATTGTGCAATGATCGTCGCGGAGTACAAGAAGATTTGACCTATGTTGGCAATCGTGCGATGGCAGTATATAAGATTCCTTTAAGTGAAATAGTATTCGATTTTTATGATCGTTTGAAGTCAATCAGTAGCGGATATGCCAGCTTTAATTATGAGCTAATCGGGTATGATACCGCAGACTTGGTAAAAGTGCAAATTCTTATAAATGAAGAGCCGGTAGATGCTTTGGCATTTTTGTGTAATCGCGGAGAAGCAGAGGCCAGAGGGCGTCAAATTTGCGGACGTCTCAAAGATTTGATTCCGAGGCATCTATTTAAAATACCTCTGCAAGCATCAATTGGGGGCAGAATTGTGGCGAGAGAGACCATTTCTCCAATGCGTAAAGATGTTACGGCAAAGTGTTACGGAGGTGATGTAACACGAAAGCGTAAGTTGCTTGATAATCAGAAAAGGGGAAAACAGCGTATGCGCCAATTTGGTAAGGTTGAGGTTCCGCAATCGGCGTTTATTGAGGCTTTGCGGATAGGTGATAATTAAATTGAACGATCAGTATCTGTATAATCGGCAATCATATCGATAAGACGTTGATTTCTGGTAGGTGTTCCATTGCTGATAGCCAGTATGTCACTACGATATTCATCAATTATTTGCTCAAATTTAGTCTCATCTTCAGGAGATGTTTTTATAAGTTTTATATTAATTTCTTGCCCGTTTTCAGGTGTTGGGGCGATTTTATTTTGCTTTTGAGCAATTTCATTCGAAAGTTTTTCTTTTGTGTTTTCGGCAGTGTTGGTTATCGATGCCGAATGAACACTTTCAGTGTTATTATTTTTCTGGTTGCCTGAAGAAATATGCTGTTCGTTTTTTTTAATTTCTTGTTCTCTTTTAAATTTTGCTAAAGCTTCCTGTTTTTGTTTTTCTAATTCTTCTTGTTTAGCTTTTTCTTGTGCCTGATGTTGCAAATCAATAACAATTTGTGCCGGTTGTCCTCGATAATTCATTTTCTCTACCGGAGGTAATTTTTCGCTTCTGCCTTTTGCTTGTAAGGCTCCTTTAGGAATAAAAAATCCCGGCGTTTTAGCAGTGCGCTTAAACGTTTGAGCTCCTACGCAAGGTGCCAGTAACAAAATAAGTATAAAGCTTACAACATATTTCTTCATTATTACCTCTTTAGAAGTCATTATAAATATGAAGTGTTAATACAAATTTAAAAAGATTATTATTGTGAAAATATATAGAATGTATACGTATTAACGTAGACTTAATAAATAGATGATATTTTTTGTATCAGAGGTAAAATTTATGCGAAAAGGTAAAAGAATATTTTTTGTTTCGTTTTGGGCTTTGTTGATATCTGGAAATTCTTTTGCAGATACGGCACAAGAAAAGTGTAACGCTCTTTATGAAGCCGGCTTGCCTATAGTTAATATTACTTATAACTATGGAAAATTGCGTTATGATAATAGCAAAACATCAGAAGAACTTGATGCTCTATACAATGAAATTAATCGCGATGGCAGAGCAAAAAATATCCATGGTCTTACTCATTTATCACCACAGGTGGTTACTGTAGTTACCACAACATCCGTGCCTTTGGATAGTGAAAATATTTGTTTTTATCCCAGTAGAATAGAAATAAATATGTGGTATGAACCGATAGTGTATTTGGCAAAATCTCTTAAAATTGGTTCTTGCAGATTTAATGTCACAGTGCGCCACGAGCAAACACATCTTGATTTGGCACATCACGCGCTTTATTTGTTTGCAAAATCACTAAAAGAGGCAATGCCTTATATTATATCACAATCACATCCGGTTATTGAAAATATAAAAACAGCAGATGGTTCTAAAATTGTGCAGGATATGACTGAAGAATATCAGAGCAAAGTTAAATTGTATTTCGAAGAATTTAAACAAAAGCAACAAAAATACAATGCAATTATTGATACTGACGAAAATTATGTAGAAGAAGCAAAATTGTGTCCCAAAGATTAAGAGCAAAGTTTATTAGCTAATAAATCAAGGCACTCTTCAATATTATCCACAGCAAAGTCAATATGTTCAACCGCTTTATCGTTTTGTTTGCCATGGCACAAGCGAACGGTTGTCATTCCGGCTTGTTTAGCGCATTCTAAATTTGAATAACTGTCATCTATAAAAATGCACTCTTGCGGATTGATACCGGCAGCTTGGCAAAATTTAAGATAAACTTCGGCATTTTCATTCTTTTTATATGCATCAAATTCTTCAACAGAATAAAATTTTCCGGCAAAAAAATCATATAATCCGATACGTTTTAAAATTGCCTCGCAAGCACTGTGGGAGCTGGTTGAAAAAATATATTGCGGGCAGTGCAATTTCTGCAATTTGGGTAATATATCTTTATAAGGTTTGATAGGATATAGATTTTGTTCCTTGCGTTTATGATAGGCATCAAAAATTGCTTTTGGTTCAATGCCATATTTTTGCACAAAAATCTCTCCGCCGTCACGATATTTTCGATATGATTCGGTTACCATAGCTTTTGCGGTGGCAATGTCCAGCGGTAATTTCAAATCTTCAACTGCAGCTTTAGCAGTTATTTCGTCCATTAAATCGTGAAACTCAGGAGTTTCCCGATAAAGAGTATTATCTAAGTCCCAAACTATTGTTTTATACATTATTCCCATATCCTGTTAATTCAAGCAGTGAAAAACATAACATATTTTCAGCCGACGTCAAGTTTTAAAAGTTTATGGTTGATTTTCTTTTAGTAGATATTACATACAAACGGCTATGAAAATTTCAGGTCACAAAATTGCTTCAATATGCGTATGGTGGGGAGTGTTATTTTTGCTGAAATACAATTTGTCGGCAGTTCCGAATAATGACTTGCCTCAATTTGTAAATTCTGTAAAAATTCCTGCTCCGGCAATAATATTGCTTTTAGAAGAAAATTAGAATCTTGCTTCGATCAAAGGAATTATTTTTTGCAAAACTTGATTGATACTTAAATCAGAAGTATCTATTATCACGGCATCGTCAGCCGGCTTTAAAGGTGCGGTTGCTCGAGAAGAATCTCGTTCGTCTCTTGAAATCATATCCTGTAAAACTTTTTCGTATGTTGTATTCATACCTTTTTGAATAAACTCTTTGTAACGTCTTTGTGCACGAACTTCTGTAGATGCAGTGATAAATATTTTCAGTTCTGCTTCAGGGCAAACCACAGTTCCGGTATCTCGACCATCATATACCACTCCTTTAGCAGGGGAGCCATCTGCAAATGTCGGGTTAAGTGCAAAATTTTGCTGCATTTTTAATAATGCGGCACGAACTTTAGGATGTGCAGATACGATAGAGGCCGCTTGTCCGCCGATGTCACTTCGAAAATCTTTATGTTTTGACAGTTCAATCATTTTTGGAAACGATAATTCCATAGCTATTTGTTCGGCCTTATTTTCATCATTTACGTCATTTTGGGATAATATCATTTGTAATCCTACCGCACGGTAAACCATGCCGGTATCAAAGTAGGCTAATTTATATTTTTCTGCCAAATACGCTGAAACTGTTCCTTTTCCAGCGGCAGCCGGCCCGTCTATGGTGATAATCATTGCTAACCTCTTAACAAAATTTCATAATTTTATATTTTCATTAACATATCATAATATATAATACTAACCAAATTGTTAATTTATGCAAAGATTTTTCAAGCGGGAAAATAAAATGGATAATCAGAAAAAAACAATAAAAATCTTAATAGCCGACGATCACGAATTGTTTTTGCAAGGTTTGGAATTTATTTTAAAAAAAGAGTATCCGGAAGCTGATATAACGCTTACGGACAGTTATACGGGCATTTTTAAAATATTAGAGACCGAAAGAGATTTTGATTTGATATTGACCGACTTGGCAATGCCTGGGGCAGGTTGGCGTGAAGCAATAGCCAAAATACACAACATATGCCAAGAAGTGCCGATTATTATTATATCAGCGGTATTCGAGCCTGAAATATTACAGGAGACATATAATTTGGGAGTTTCCGGATATGTTTCAAAATCTTTTTCCAACAGCCTAATTTTAAGTGCTATTAATTTGGTTATGGCCGGAGGAATGTATATTCCTCAAGAAATTATGAAAATGGGAATGAAATCTTCTTCCGAGTCAGTGCGGAATCTTATCAGAGACTTGGATAAACCACGGGCTTCCGGAGAAAATAATTGCGGACTAACCCCGCGTCAAACCGAGGTGTTGGAATGTATGGCAGAAGGTTTGTCAAATAAACAGATTGCATATAAACTGGGGTTGAGCGAAGGAACTGTAAAAATACATATAACTCTGTTGATGCGTACCTTGGAAGTTACAAACAGGACCGCAGCGGTTCGTAAAGCAGCACAGTTAGGAATTTTAAAAATAGGACAATAGAGGAGGGAAAAATGACAAAATCAAGCAGAATGCCTCCGTATATGGAAATATTTGCCAATAAAATATATGGAAAACGCAATTTAAGCGGTGTGTTAGATGATGCTAGAGTGGCACGTTTTAACAGCTTTTATGCACAGAAAAAAATAGTAAAAGATTTATTAAAAGATATTACTAAAAATGCCCACGTTTTGCAAATAGGGCTTACGTTCGGTGATGAAATAAGCGAAGTATATAACAAAGTTCACAAACTCGGTAAATTTGATATTTTTGATATTTCCGAAATTCAGATTGAAAGGGCAAAAGAGCGTTATGATAATTGTAATATTAACATTATGAACTACGATGCTTCATTGCCGTGGGATGAAAAATATGATGTTATTATTTGCTATAACTTGTTACACGAACTCCCGCTTAAAACGCGAAGCAAAATTATGGATAACGCACTGACCAGTTTAACAAATGGAGGAAAAGCAATTTTTATCGATTTTGCCGAGCCTGAATTTTTTAATCCGCTTAAGTGGCCATTGCTTTTGTTCAATCGTTTATATCGTCCTTTTTCAGAAAGTTTATGGAATGAACCTTTGGAAAATTTTTGTTCACTGAAAGATGGATTTAGGTGGAATCACAGTTATTACCATTGGCGTATGTTTCAAAAAGTTGTTGCTACACGCAAAATTTTGAGCAGTGACGATGTGGTGAAACTTACTAAATTGTTTAGAGAAAAATAATATGGTTTAGGCTATAAACTGTGTAACAGATGCAGTCTGTGCCATAATGCAACTGATAACAGAATGTCTAGTTACTGTTACGTTTTGTATATATTTTTATTGAAAATTTAACATTTGCAGTTTATAGTCAGAGCAATTGTAATTTATTATAGAGAGAAGAGAAAATGGCAAATGAGACAAATATTCACAGAGAATCCAGATTAGCAAAATTAAGAACTTTACAGGAAAAAGGATATAATCCGTATCCGTATAAATTTGTGCCGAATGCTTATGCTGCAGAATTACACGAAAGATATAAGGATTTACCGGATGGAACAGATACCGAGGACAGAGTTACAGTAGCCGGACGCGCAATGGCAGTGCGCAACAGCGGTATGTTTGTGGATTTAAAAGATAAGAGTGGAAAAATTCAGGCATTTTGCTATAAAAAAATTCTCTCGGAAGATGATATGGAAATTTTAAAATGCGTCGATGTCGGCGATATTGTCGGTGTGAGCGGATTTGTGCGCCGCACACCGCGTGGAGAGCTGACGATTGCTGCCGAAAAATTTGATATAATTTCCAAATCTTTGCAGCCCCTACCGGAGAAATTTCATGGTTTAACCGATACAGATGCGCGCTATCGTCAGCGTTATGTCGATTTTATTATGAACGAAGAC
>JAFUXW010000194.1 GCA_017477035.1 Alphaproteobacteria bacterium
ATCGGTTGCATTTATATCTGCTCCTGAATCAACTATAGTTTTGAGGATTTGGGGATTTGTATTGTTAGCAGCAGCAATCATCAAAGTTGTCCAGCTTTCATTATTACGTGAGTTAATATCGGCTCCTCGTTGAACTAATATTTTTATGGTCTCAGGATTTTGAGTATAAGCAGCATCATACATTAAGGCCGTTATGCCTTTATCATCTTTTGCATTAACATCTGCACCTTTGGCTATTTCAGCTTCAACGTCTTTAATGGTTGCTCTTTTCCACCAATCAGGGTTCAAAAAGTTTTTATTTATATTTTCAGCCACTTCTCAATTGCTCCAACAAATACTATATAAAAAGCAAAAAACACCCAATAGAGGTGGTCGAGGAGTTGAACAATCATATACATCGTGATGACTCTTGTGGCTTTTAAAACCATATCTTTCATTGTCAAGTACAGCTTCTGGACATATGCCACAAGCTCCTCGACCATAAATGTCAAGGCGATGTGGCTTAAATCCGAGAAATAAGCCTATCGGTATCATCTGTACCGCGATGTATAATGAGCCGTTCAAAGCTCTCTTGCACCTATTGGCACTCAAGATATATTTTACTATATCTGGTTTGAGTATAATCAGATTATAACTTCAAAATCAAGAGGAATGTTGATTTATCACGCTCTAAATTCACTCCTTTAATGGCACAAATTAAAAGGGCAGAACTTTACATTCTGCCCCGTGTAATTAAGAAATTAGGTTATTTTAATGGCAGGGTAGTCATTAAGGCATTATACATTTTCGGGCAAACGTGTTCACCGAGAACTTCCCTGATAAAACTGTCATTGTCCGGACTCAGCATGTTATTATTATCCAACGGAAGATCTAAAGGTTCAAGAAAATCCTCAGATAAGCCGATAACTCTTAATAATTCCAATATAGATAAAACACGGCAATCAGAATATGTACCATCGGTTAATGCATATCCCGGATGCAAAGTATAAGTTCCGCCAATATAATCACTGCGTGTTGTTATTGTTTTACAAGGTTTGTTCCAGTCTAATCTTGTGAAAGCAGCTTCAAATTGTGCTTTGCTTGGTGTTCCATCTGTATTAACCGGTTGATATTCTCCGGCATTTTCAAAAGCTGAACAAGCTGTTTGAGTATGCGCTAAAAATTTAATCTGACAATGATCCAATGGAAGAGCATAATGCCATTTATGAAGTGGATCAGAATTTCCCGGTTCAATACTTGGTAAATCACCAATTACCTGCCAAAGAGAGAATTTGCGTGAGGCTTTTTTAGGGAATTTCCAAATACCGTATTTTCTTTTGCAAGCGAGAATTATACAGCGTTTCCTTTCTTCTCCAGTCCAATAATCTGCCGCATTAACAATTTCAATATTATCGTTATATCCTAACATTTCAAGTTGTCGTTTCATATATTCGCCGATGGTGATATATGTTTTCCTGTCTTTGTTTCGCAGAATTTTTTTAGCGGCCTTAGGGCAAGAGTTTAACCATTGCGGCACATTTTCAATGACAATAAAATCATTATGTGTAGATTTGATGAACTTGATAGTGTCATAAAATAAAGTAGACTCTATTTTTTCTTCTTTATCTTTAGCAGTATTTAATGGTGATGCAACCTGACATGGAGGAGAGGCTAAAAGCAATTTACAACCCTTTTGCTTATTTGCCGCTACAATCTGTTTTAATATTTTTTTGTTTTTTATATCGCCTTGGATCATTAAGCAATCCGGATCTAATTTTTTATGAATTTCAGCTCTTTCCTGTAAAAATTCATTTGCCACAGCACAATGTATATTTAATTCTTTAAGTCTTGAAGTTCCTGATCCAATGCAGGCAAATAATGAGGTAGCATACAAAGGTTTTGATAAATTAAGTGCTTTATACTCATTTTCATACTTAGGATCCAAATTTAGTTTTATTGCATCAATAGCAAGATTTTTGTTTGCCTCTTTTTCGTTTTTTATTTTTCTATTTTTAGATAAAGCTAACGAGCGTGTCGGAATTTCTTCATTTTTATATGCCCATGTAATAGCAGCGATAACATCTTCCCATTGCAATTTTTGAATTGCTAATGCCGGTTTACGTGTTAGGCCATAAGTATCTTTAATATATTGTAATTTTGTTTTATATTCCGGATTGTTATGTTTTCCTTGTTTCTTGGGAATTGCACGTAATTCTTCAGCTAATGCACATTCAGCAATTAAAAGATATGCAGCTTTATTCTGGGCTGAAATAATTCTGTCTTTATACGCATCCTTTGATAGTGGTGTTGC
>JAFUXW010000195.1 GCA_017477035.1 Alphaproteobacteria bacterium
GTCCTTTATAATTGAAACTTTTAGCGGAAAACCAGCTGTAATACTGCGGAAAATGGTGATAAACGGCCATTGCCAACGTTGCCATATCTCGCGCCGTTGTCTTTTGCTGTGAATGCGGCAAACCGGAGGCATTTTTAAATATTGTGTGGTTCATACCGAGTTTTTTAGCCGTCTTTGTCATTAAAACAGCGAATTCTGCTTCGTTTTTGGAAAAATGCTCGGCCAAAACGGTTGCACAATCATTGGCAGATTTAACAATTACCGCCATAATGGCATCTTTAACAGTGATGGTGGTGCCGGCTCTAACACCTAATTTTGACGGTGAACGACTCGCCGCAACATTTGAAACCTTTAATTTATCGGTCAGTTTAAGATGTTTATTTTCCAACGCATTAAAAGTAATATACAGTGTCATTAATTTTGTCAAAGATGCCGGATAACGCATTTCATCGGCATTCATTTCGTACATAACACTGCCGTCTTCGGCATTTACCATAATTGAAGACGTGGAGGCGGCCACATTTTTTGCCCCAATCATCACCAAACAAAACATCAAAAATGCAAGTATTTTTTTAACCATTTTACCCTCTTTGGAAACACATTAGGCTTATTCTATCGCATAAAAGAAAACAAAAAGTTAAAAAATTAAGTTTTTAAAATTATTTTTACTTCGGCACGGGCGTGGTGTTCATTGCCGGATGGGTGCTGATGGCCGAACTTATATTGGAACTGCCGAAACCGTAGTTATTGCCGGCATTTATCCAAACGCAGTTTTGCGTTCTCTGCGCTTTCGATGAGGCTTACGTTTTCTTTGTTTGATTAGTAATTGCTTCTCACACATCCATAATTACAGCGTTTCTCGGTTTATCTTTGTTTCCTCATATTCTTCCATAATTCACTCGCATAACTCGTTCCGTAATAAATTCACTTAAACTTATTATAGCTACTTCTTAGCTTTTTATAAATTTATACCTTTTTGCTACATCTTGGTTCATTCTTATCTCCTAGGATTGTTCTAATGTAACATTATGACTTTGCTACTCCAGGGAAATACTTTCATATTGACACAAAAGTACAGATATGCTATATTAACCTATGTTGCATAAATTTAGCAAAATCAGGGAGGTATGTTTATGCCAATAGAGATTAAAGAGAGCAAAAATTTGGTTTTAAAAACGGAATTTTTGGGTAACGAAACAAATGATATTTCACGCAATTCAAAAGATAGATTTTACCTAATTGATAAAGATGGCAATAAATTGCATTACGAATTGCAATCTACCCAACAGGGGATTGGTGATCATTTTAAGGGATACTTGATTGCCCAGACAAATATTGAACCTGAAAATGCTCAAGCCTTGCTTGCCAGTGCAAAAAAATACTTTGCCGAACATCCGGAAGAACGTGCAACCAAAGGTAATACCGACACTGCGTTAATATCTGATTATGCAAAGATTTTAATCACAGAGGCGGCAAATGATTCTTTCCGCAACAGAGTTTATCCTAATAAGGAAAAGCAAGACGGACGCCACGAGACAAATATGGAAAAACTGTTTTTATACCAATATTCTTATCTCGAACAAATTAACAAAAATAGGGATGATATTAAGTTTTTATCATGGGAACAGGTTACAGGCAAAGCCGACTTCGGTGACGATATGATTAAATCTTCACGGGAAAACATTTCTCAAGATCCTATGAATAAAAAATGGAAGGAAGAAAAAACAGCTTTTGGTGAAAAATGGGAA
>JAFUXW010000196.1 GCA_017477035.1 Alphaproteobacteria bacterium
CAGAACTTTACACCACGATGTTCACGGTCGTTTCGGCGCCGGTAAAGTGGTTTTGAGAACAGCTCCTGCCGGTACCGGTGTTATTGCCGGCGGCCCGATGCGTGCTGTTTTTGAAGTTTTGGGCGTTCAGGATGTGGTTGCTAAATCGTTGGGTTCCAATAACCCGTATAATATGATTAAAGCTACCTTTGATGCCTTGAAAGCAATCAATTCTCCAAGAATGGTTGCTACCAAGCGCGGCAAAAAAGTCGGTGACATTGTCAGCCGCCGCGAGGGTATGGGCGCAAAAGAAGTTAAAGAGGAGGCTTAATTATGGCAACTAAAAAGAAAACCATAAAAGTTACCAGAATAGGTAGTACAATCGGTCGCCCGAAAAGTCAGGAACTGAACTTGAGAGGTTTAGGATTGACCAAGAATGGTCGTACCGTTGAGTTGGAAGATACTCCGGCTATTCGCGGAATGATTAAGAAAGTGGCTCACTTGGTAAAAGTTGAAGAATAAGGAGCGTATAGAGAGGCTGTCATACTTGCAAATTTTCTTCTTGTGTACTTGTTTTGTACACGGCGGCAAAAATTTACTGCGTAGCACAGCTCCTCTATCCACTTATTGATTATTTTATTAATGAGCACATGAAAAAGGAATAAAAGAAATGAAACTTAACGAATTAAAAGACAACGAAGGCGCTACAAAGAATCGCAAACGCGTTGGTCGCGGTATCGGTTCCGGTAAAGGTAAAACCTGCGGTTTGGGGCATAAAGGTCAAAAAGCTCGCAGCGGTGGCGCTAAGCTTGGTTTTGAAGGCGGACAAATGCCGCTTTATCGTCAGCTTCCGAAGCATGGTTTCAAAAATCCGTTTGCAAAGACTTATGCCGTTGTAAACTTGGATACGATTCAAAAGGCTGTTGATGCCGGCAAATTAGATGCTAAATCAATAGACATTGAATCTCTTTTGAAATCAAACGTTATCTCCAAGAAATTGGACGGTATTCGTTTGCTTGCAAGAGGTGCGATAACCAGTAGTATTACCATTACGGTTAATTCGGCTTCCAAGTCTGCTGTTGAAGCAGTTGAGAAAGCCGGCGGTAAGGTAACTATTGCCTAGTAGCTCTTGTTAGAGTAAAATAAAAAAAGTCCCTATTAAGGGACTTTTTTTATGACATAAAATCTTATTCTGAATCGAGTTTTCCATGCTGTCTCTCATACATTTCTTTAACACGGATAAAACGTGCATCTTCAGCAATGGTTTTCTTAATTTCCGACGCTAAATCATACGATTTCAGATAGTAGAACAAAAGATTCTGACAATTCAGATGATAGCTGTCGAATAGAGAATAATGCACGACACTTACAAGATTTTTTTGTAACTCCAAATTATTTTCAGGATTATGCAACAATTGCATAAATCTGTCGGTGATATATCCGTATTTTGCGATGTAAGCTAAAAACTCACTATGTCGACAGAAAACATCAATGCTTCGGTCAAACCATTCATCAAGTCCATCTCTTTCGCGATACTGCGGATTTTTTTTATCAACCATTTCCAGTTTCCGATACATTTTATCCAGAAAACTGTTCTCATCCCACGCAAAATTACCACCGATACGTTCGAAAACATACCCGTCAGGCCAAACCGGTATCTCATAAGAAGTTTTTCTGGCTTCAAATTTAGGATACGGGTTCTTTTCCTTGTCATTCAGTGCAAAAATAGCTCCACCGATGACAGCCGGAATAATCATAATTCCGACAACCAATAATGTAAGATTTGTCATAATTTTTTTGTATTTAGATTAAACAATAATATTCATATATTTAAGAGTAATTGAAGTCATTGTATATTTACAGCATAAAAAAAACAAGTAAAATATGGTAAAAATGGTTTAATCAATTATACCGTAGTCACCATTTACCAAAAATACCAATAAAATTAGAAAGAAAATCATAGCAAAACCTGCCTCAAGAGAGATTGTATCACTGATTTTATAATGTCGATTAAGAGCATAAATAAACAAAGGGGCAATTAGTAATAATGCTGTAACATACCCGGGGTTAGGAGCGATTCTTAAAGCCATTGTTTTGGCAATAATCAAAACTGAGCTGAAAGCAATCAGTAAAATTCCGGCTCGAGACATTTCAGGTGAAAATATCTTGTTTTCACATTTTTGTAAGCGATAGCATAGAAGATTATATATTCCGCTGATAAAAGTTGAAAAGGTGAGGTAACAGATAAGTCCTTGCCATAAAGAACGTCCGTCGGTTGCAATATATTTAGTTATTATACTCATTAAAGATAATGCTAAAACAGCAGGTAAGGTATAAAGAGCAGTGGCACGCGAAACGTCACTGTTCAGCATTTGCCAATAGCAAAAACTAAAACCGCATAAAATAAGCATTAAAGTTATGAGCAGATTTCCTTGTGTAAACAATTGCAAAAATTTTTGCGGAGTTAAAAACCACCAAGCAAAAGTTGTCAGTAATACAGTTACGGCCATAAAACGAGAGGTTGGGC
>JAFUXW010000197.1 GCA_017477035.1 Alphaproteobacteria bacterium
AATTTTTAGCAAATATTTTTTGCACCAAAGCATAATAATTGTATGCAGTCGATTTGCTAAAATTATTTTGCAACCATTGCTTAAATTCTGCTTTTATATCATTCATTGGCAAAACTCCTTGTTTTATCTTACTTTATGCTGTTTTAAGAAAAAGTAAAACCATTTTTTATAAAAACAAATTCGACTTACATTTTTGATTAACACAAGTTTGGTCTACTGAAAAAGAGCCTTTGCTTTATCTATCCTATATAAAGAGGCGCCAAGTCCAAAAGCAGCTTTTTCCATTAAGCGACATCAACGTCAACTAATCGAATTTTTGATATTTAAGCAAGCAGAAGTTGCAAGTTGTTTGTTTTTTGTTGTTCGTTTTGGTCTAACAGCAACTCCAGCTTATAATCTAACTGCTTATATTCACCATAAAAATCAGTCCGATAATCGCACAGTATCGCGCACCAGTAATAAAAAAGAGCACCTTCGGGTGCCCTTTTTTATTACTGATATCGGTGGAAGAAATGGAAATTGAGGGCGTGTAATTACCAATGACGGGGTCGTAAGTCCGGAGCTGAGGTCGCCGAGCGAATTTATGCGAGGTCGGCCGGAAGCCGTGACGAGGCGTAAAAAACGCCGAGCAACAATCGTTCAGCGGCACCATTTTAAAAAACGTTCCGTAAGGAGCGGTTTTTGCTTTTGTTGGAACGTGCTCTTACCAAGTCCGATTGTGCCGTTCCCACAAATGCTAATTTTTCATCAACTATCGGACAATTGTTGTAATTTTTCTATTTTTCTTCTTATTTTAGTGCGATTTTTTGCATTAATATTCATCCCCATTCTGTTAGTAATAGCGTAATCTTCAAGCCTTATTATTTTTTCTAAAGTGCAGGCCAACCGAGAGGAATCTTTATCATCTGATTTTTCATACTCAGTGATAGCTTCTTGGTACATCTGCCAAAAGAAATCTGTTAAGACTTCAGATAATATTTCTTTTGTTTGAATAAAGTGTATGCTGTATGTCCATGTGACAAAACGCATCATCGCATCTAAAAGATGTCCGCCCTTGATATTTAGATAATTTCCGTTGATTGCCTTTACAAAATATTCATCCGTAAGAGCATAATCTTGAAGATAGTGCGGATCAAAAAACTCAGCACATTTTTTTATACCGAATTTTGAACGTTCCAACAAATTGGCGGTTTTATCCATGTCTTGCAATAAACGAATATAAAATTGTGCTATCGTTTTATTTTTTTCTGGTAAACTTTTGTAAATTTCATCATTTTTTGCCTCTTCAACGTCGGCGAACTCGTGATATTTTATGGCAAGCAGAATTTCCGGTTTAATGTTTGCATATTCTAAAATATCAAAGCTTATAGCAGCATGATTCTTGTTTAGCCCACTGTGTTTCATACAAACAGCGCCTTGTGTAATATCTACTTCAGATAATCTACCGATATCGTGCAGAATTGCTACGATTGAAACATCATTGTATATTTCTTTATACGACAACGGAAAAGA
>JAFUXW010000198.1 GCA_017477035.1 Alphaproteobacteria bacterium
CAATATGGGCAAGGTCGGACAAGACGGAAAGAAACAAGGGGTAGGCGGTGCTTTAGGCCTAGCAGGAAGAGCCGCTGGTGGAATTGTCGGTTCGGCAGCCGAAGCCTCAGGTGCTAAAGGAGCGTTGCAGGCTAAGGGAACTGCACTTAAAACCAAGCTTGGCGGCGGAACAAAATCTAAAAGTGCAAGTTTCAAACCTGATACGCAAGGTGGAGATAAAGGTAAGGATAAATCAGATGAAAATAAATAAACAGTGAGGAAGATTTAAAATGAAATCAATTTTTTTAACCATACTTATCTTTATAGGTGTTTTTACCTTAGCTGGCAGTGGCATACTGTCGGTGATAAGTTCTGTTTGGTTTCATTACCTTTCATATGTGCTGTTTTTTTCTGTTATATTGTGTGGAATATACGTAACATTAATTCGTAAACCTCACACAAACGTGGAAAGCAATCAGGATATTTCGCCTCAAACAAAACAGGAAAAAGGAGAAGAATATGATAAAAAATAAAATCATAAAATTCATATTCTCGTTGTTTGTATCTCTGATTACGATTTATCCGGAGGTTTCTTATGCTGAAGCTCAGTGTTCTCCGGAACAAATCGAACAAGCAGAAGCAAAAGCAAAAAAATATGCTACAGATTCCATATCTGCCTTTTTGAATGCCGTAGGGCCATTCAATACCGCTGCAAAGAATTATATTACCCAGTGTAAACAGCCGGAATTGATGAAAGATTCCAGTGGTAATGTTGTAAGATATGCCCCGAACAATAGTGTTGCGGCCAGAGCCAGTGTTTTGAAGCAGGCTAGCTTCAAAAATTCGGGCAATTTTGAATACCTCAATTATAACTGGGCGCAAGAAGTAGTTCCAAGCGGAAATGAAAATTGTTCAAAATTATTAAAAGCGGTAAAAGATGCAAAAGTTCCTTACGATGAAGCTTTAAGTGCCGCAGAAACAACAACATTGCGTACAATGAACAGAGCTTATATTATGTGTACTTGCAGTGAGCAAAGCACACAAGAAGCCTGCGCTTCGGCTGCAGATGAAGAAGGGGCTCAAGGTGCAGGATCGTGTAAAACTTTTGCACAGTATCAGCAAGAATTAAATGTTTGTCCTCTGTGTGGTATTTTCAAAGTTATACTTAAAACCATTGCCGGAGTATCAACAAAGGCATGGAATGCAGTTGCAGCCCCATTGTCAAATGTGGTTAAAATTTTCTTTCTTGTTTTATTGGCTTTAGAGGTTCTTAAAGCAGTTGCCGCTGTCGCCGGTAGTAAAATAAGCTCGCTGGCTAAAGGTGTATTATTGCTTTGTCTTAAAATAGCCATAACTCTGCAACTTCTCAGCACTCCTAAATATATATACGGCTATTTTCTATCTCCGGTTATTGAAGGAGGCTTAAACATGGGATTAAGGATAGCTAATGCGTCAGGTCCAGGAGCTAATGTTGTTGTATCTGCAGATGATAGAATTGAAATACCTTCCGACACATTTTCGCCATCAGTTTACGATTCTGTCATGGCAACAGTTCGCAACTTTGGCGTTGCTGCCTCGACATTACCGGCTATTGGCAGAGGGCTTACCTGCTACGCATTGGATGCCGGACATTTGGGATTTCCTAGTTTAGGAATGTGGTTATCGGGAGTTTTAATGTATGTATTCGGTTTGATGATTTGGTTGGCAATTTCGTTTTATATGATAGACTGCACAGTGCAAATAGGTATGCTCAGCGGATTAGTGCCGTTGTTAATTGCTTGCTGGCCGTTTAAGTTAACCGAAGCTTATACTTTTAAAGGGTGCAAAATGCTGATGAACTCATTTTTCTCTTATGTTATGTTAGGAGTGGTATTACTTTTAGGAACAATGATAACCACTCACGCTGCAACAGGTGATGGCAGTAACATTAATGAAATTATCGGAGCAATTAACAATAATGACATTGATGCCCTCAAAAAGATGTGCAGTCTTGATGCTTTTCAAATCCTCATTTTGGCGTCTTGTTGTATATTTGCAATGAAACTTATAGGTCAGGTCAATGACTTGGCAGACCAATTCTCTAAAGGAGCCGGTTCAAATATAGGTAACAAGATGGGCGGCTTGGCTCTTAGTGCGGCTACAAATTCCGCTAAGAGTGGCTTTAAAACAGCCTTACGAGGTGCCGGCTCTGTTGTTAAGCACGGAGCTGCCGCAACCGGCGTAACAGCCGGTATCAACAAAGGTGTTGACGCAGTCAAAGGCGGATGGCAAAAAGGTTGGTCTGCTGCCGGTAAAACAGTTGGATTGGGTAAATACCAAAATCAACAGGCAAGTTCTGATAAAGAAAGCGACAATGATAATAAGGAGAGCAAAGAAGATAAAGGAGATACTATGCCGGAAAATACAGAGGTACCAACATCCGAAGCTCCTACGTCGGAACAAAATCAACCGGAAACACCGCAACCGGAAAATCCACTGCGATGAAGAAATTATGTCTATTGTAACGAGTAAAAAACTATGATAAAATAAGGATTGACAAGGAACGGAACATGAAAAACATAAATTTTTACAGAATACTGAAAATGTTGTGCCTCGCCTTTAGCGTTGTGTTCCTGCTTGTAGCCTGTGGAAATGATGATGGCGCCAATCCTTATCAAGAACCGGAAATGAGCGAAGAAGAGCAAGCAAAAGCACAAAGC
>JAFUXW010000199.1 GCA_017477035.1 Alphaproteobacteria bacterium
ATCGGTGCATTGGTCTCCGCTGCATTGTTTCATAACCGTGGCTTTTCTGGTTCGATTCAAGCCTCTTACTTTAATCGACGGAACATATGTTTCGACAATGGTAAGTTTGAATGTCAGATAGGCAATATTATTCTTTTTATCCATAGCATAAACTTTAATCGGATATACGCCACCGTCTCCAGGCATTGCCATACCTGTAAAGTCACGAACAACGTCATTATACTTTAACCATTTTGGCAATGAAGTGTCGTCCTTCAGACCGGCTTTGGTTTTAATATCTTCATCATTCCACCCCATTTTCTCAAATGCTGATTTAGGAACGTTAATTAAAATCTTTTCGCCGGTTCCGAAAGTAACATCCGGCAAAGTTCCTTGAATAGATAAGTCAACGGGTGGACGATGGCTAGGTATGTCCATTAAATACGGACGATTATCCGGTATAAATTGTCCGTCACGCCATTTATCCAGAGTGTCGCGAATCGATAACGCAACTTTTGAAGGAGCTTCATTAAGCATATATACCTGAACAGAATCTAAGCCGATTGTTGCATATAAAGCACCTAGAGCATCTTGCAAATCAACATAGGCAAGAGACGCTTTTGTCTCATCGGCAATAGCACGCGCCGCCTCCAACACACTCTTTTCAGCATGGCTTCCTTTAGCGGCAGTAACATCTTCGGCAATATTCTCCGATGTACCGGCAATTTCCATGGCAATCTGATAGTCTTCAATTGCCGATGTGTAACGAGCCCAAGCTATATAAACCTGGTTAAGTACTAAAGATGTCATACGTTGACGGCGCAAGTCAGTCATTGTTTTCCCGCTTAAACCTTGGCGGTTTTCATAAACAGACATAGATGCTTCTTTGGCTGAATTGCACCATTTTTTATTATACTTGCTAGGATTCGATTTATAATTACTTCCGTTATCACTACTGAAGTTGTTGATAATAAAATCAATATCGTCAGCCTGAGTAATTAAGTCGTGAACTTTTAATTCCGGACGATTGGTCAAAGCCAACCATTCCAAACGCGACAGGTTGGATTTGATTTCCGGTAACGAGAAGTTACCATATTCTTTACCTACTAATTTGAATTGTGTTTGCGGATGCAATCCCATTAAAGAAGCTAAACGTTCTTGAGCTGTTTCCATATCACGCTTAAGTGAGGATAGTTTTTTAACGGCCTCCATATACTTACGTTTTTTTACCAAATCCTCGGTTGTAGGTGTTTTGCCTTGCTTTGCTAATTCTTTGGCTTGAACATTCATTTCATCAACATCTAAAGTGATATGTTCAATTGTTTCATCAATAACCGGCAATAAACGCTGAGCCGTCAGAGTTTTCCAATAAAGTACACGCGCTTCTTGAGATATATTTTGAATTACCTTACGGCTTTCTTCGCTGGCAACGTTCTGACGCAACAACGGATCGCTGTTCATAAAATACAGAGTGGATATATCCAAAATATTCCAAGCTACTTTCAAATCAGGACTTGTGTCACTGTAGTTAGTATTAACATATCCGGCATTGGAAACAATCTCCGGCAAAGCAGAATATGTTGAGTGTCCAGCTTTTGCCAAACTTTCCTGATATCTGGTCATGCGACCGGTATAATTGTATTTGAGGGCTAATGCCATAGTCATATATAAATCCAAAGGCTTATCTAATTTAGTTGGCGATTTGGAATACATGTTTTGCATATCGGCATCATAACGAATAGCGCTGTCCCAATCGGAATAATAAGCAGCATCCGGTTGAGATACAGGGACGGCATAGTTATTAATCGACTTATCTCTTGCACAAGAAGCCGCACTTAATACGCCAACCACCAAACAAAGCAATTTTTTCATATTTATGTCCTTTACATGTCAACAATTTGAGGATATAATAATCGTTAAAAATTAACATTTTATTACACTTTTTTCCCTATGATATATAATAAGTGTAAAATTGAGGTTAAAATTTATCATGGTTTCAATATTAGGGACATTATTCAAATACAAAGAAAAAGAATCTCCGGATGAATTGGGGTTGTTTCCGGAGAGAGTCCATGTTGATGCTTTTCCGGAAAGGCGCTATTTGTGGACATCGCGATTTTTTGTTATTGCAACTTGTTTAAGCATTTGTTTTAATATGCTTATGAGCAGTATATTGTATGTTATGTTGCCCTGTTTTCACGTATCCCCGAGATTATTCAGAATTAACAATAATATTAATCAGATAGAATTAATGGAGCCTGATGAACGCTTATATTATGCCAGTGATTTAATAGCAGAACAATATATTCGCGATTATATTATGCTACGTTATACTGTTACGGAAGATTATGCAGAACTCAAAGACAGATGGCGTAAAAATTCCATATTTTACTGGTATAGCACGGAAGAAGTATATAATGAATTTCTGAAAAAAGATGCGGAAAATGTATATGATCAGTTTAAGAACATAGGATTGCAGAGGTACGTTGAAATCGTATGGACTAAACATGTTTCCCGTTCTATGTGGATGGTGCAGTTTAAAACTTATGATATAACTCGCGATAATCCGCGTCCTAAAGTGGATGTATGGAGAGCGACACTTCGTATCGGTTATGCAACCGGACTTATGCGTTTCAGAAAGCCGGAAGATAAGATATTAAATCCTTACGGATTTTTGGTATACAGCTATACCCTTTCATATCTCGGAGATGCTCGAAACGGCCCTAGTGAAGTTCCTTCTCATCTTAAATATAATATGATGATGCTTTAATATTTTACATATGTTTAACTATCATATAAGAGTGGCGGTATATACATTTACGCTCACCCAAAAATAATTAAGCTCGTGCAAGCAGAATATTTTATCAATTATAGTTTATAAGACATTGATATGATTGATATATCAATGATATCAAATGCAAGTTTTATTTATAGGTTTGTGTTGTTTTATTGCATAAGTAGTATTTCTCTACAAAAAAAACGACGCCGTTTGAGGGCGCCGTTGTTCCGTAAACTGAATTTAATCAATTAATCCATTTTTTTAGCCTCAATTCGCATAGCGTAGAATGAACGCCATACAAAGACAAGACCGATTAATAAAAATACTACAGCAATCATTGTTGCTAAAGCTTCGTTTTCGGCAGAAACTTTAGCCGACATTTCCGCAGCCAATAATCCGAATAATGTTGTAAATTTAATAATCGGATTTAAGGCAACCGAGGCAGTATCTTTATAAGGATCTCCGACTGTATCGCCTACAACTGAAGCAGCATGTAAATCGGTTCCTTTTTCATTCAAGTCAACTTCTACTACTTTCTTGGCATTATCCCAAGCTCCACCGGCATTCGCCATATATAATGCTTGATATAATCCGAAAATAGCAATTGAAATTAAGTAACTTGCAAATAATTCCGGTCCGAAGAATGCAAAAGAAATTGCAAATGAGAATATAACTACAAAGATATTGAACATACCTTTTTGAGCATACTGTGTGCATATCTTTACTACTGTTTTAGAATCTTCAACCGAAGCCGCTTTCTTGGTGTCTAATTTAATGTGCTCTTTAATGTAATTTACTGCACGATAAGCTCCGGTAGAAACTGCTTGAATTGCAGCTCCGGAGAACCAGTAGATCACAGCGCCTCCTAAAAGTAAACCGATAAGAACACGGGCATCAATCAGATTGAGTTCCAATTTTAAGAGCAAAATGATTGAGAAAATCATCGTAGTTGCACCGATAACGGCCGTTCCGATTAATACCGGTTTTGAAGTTGCTTTAAATGTATTACCTGCAGAGTCATTTGCCTCAAGCAAGTGCTTGCCTTGTTCAAAATCCGGTTCAAACCCATATTCATTTTTAATTTCTTTTTTTATGCCTTTAATGTTTTCAATTTGTGAAAGTTCAAAGACCGATTGTGCATTATCGGTAACCGGTCCGTAACTGTCTACAGCTATAGTAACCGGTCCCATTCCGAGCATACCGAAAGCCACCAAACCGAAAGCAAATACCGTAGGATAAATCATTATATCACTGATATGACCTTCAGCAACCACATTTTCAATACCAAATATATTGAGAACGTAGGAAACAAATTCAGCGACATAACCGGAAGCAGTAGCATAAGCCACGGCCATCAGTCCTGCCATAACCAAACCTTGCCAGAAACCGGAGAAGTTACCGGAAACGATACCGGATAAAATATTAAGTGAAGCACCGGCTTCACGGCTTGCGTTAACCACTTCTTGAACATGTTTAGATTTTGAAGAAGTGAAAATTTTGGTAAATTCCGGAATAATGGCTGCTGCCAGCGTTCCGCAACTGATAATTACCGATAGTTCCCACCAAATGTTTTGACCAAAACTGTCTGACGGCAACATCACATAAGAGACTGCGAATGTAACGGCAATTGATATTATTGAAGTGATCCAAATTAAGCTGGTTAACGGAGCTTCAAAATCAAATTCTCTGGCTTTACCGTATAAGCATTTCGAGATAATACCATTAATTGCATATGCAAATACTGATGTCATAATCATCAAAATACGCATTGCAAAAATCCATGTAATTAGACGAGCCTGCAATTCAGGAGCCCACAAATATGCAGATAATGCACCATCAGCTGTTATACTCATACCGGCAGCTAACACTATAAAGCTGATTAGAGCAACTCCGGTAACGCCGTATGTTTCAAAACCATCTGCTGTAGGGCCGCAGGAATCTCCGGCATTGTCACCGGTGCAATCGGCAATAACTCCCGGATTACGAGCATCATCTTCATCAATTTTAAATATAATTTTCATCAAATCAGCACCGATATCAGCAATTTTGGTAAATATACCGCCACAAATTCGTAAAGCAGATGCGCCGAGCGATTCACCAATAGCAAAACCGATAAAGCAAGCTCCGGCTGTATCACGCGGAACAAATACCAATATAAACATCATCATAATGAGTTCTACACAAATAAGTAAAACGCCGATGGACATACCGGAACGAAGCGGCAAATGCATAACCGGATAAGCCTTACCTTTAAGAGAAGCAAATGAAGTTCTGGAATTTGCGTAAGTATTTATGCGCATACCGAACCAAGCAACCGTGTATGAGCCTAAAATACCCAACAAAGACCATAGTAAAATATAAAGAACTTTAGGCAACGGAGTATTATTCAGGCAAGCAAAGTAGTAGACAATGCAGGCTCCGATAAAAATTTCCAATACCAAGAGTAATTTAGCTTGCTGCTTCATATATGTGGTGCAGGTGGCATAAATTGTTTCTGAAACTTTAAGCATGGATTGGTGGGCAGGCATTTTTTTAATGCTGAAAAATTCCCACAAACCGAAAATCATACCCAAAAGGCAGATTCCCATACCGGCCATAAGTAACAAATCTCCGTCAAAATTAATGCCGAAGATACTATAAGTGGCTCTTGAAAGAGAAGGAATAATTAAATCCAACTCAGAAGCATAAGCGCCGCTTATAGCAGAAAAGAATACAATTAAAGCTGCAACAGCAACTTTACAAATATTTGTTCTGCGTAACATTTTATCATCCTTTTTTAAAATTAAAATGAGGCCGAGGTAAGTTATCCCTTACTGACCAAGTAAGTGTATACTAGAACAGAATTGTTAATATTTCACTATATTTTTAATGTTTTTTATAGATTCGTGGATAATTTAGTTTTCAATAAGTTCTTCTTTGGTTACTTCCAAATAATTTTTTCCGCTGTTGTCTTTTATATCTACATCTGCTCCGGCGGCCAAAAGTTTTGTGCTTATTGTATCTCCCCCGAATATTTCGCCGTAAAATAATGCGGTGCGACCTTTGCGGTCGCGTGCATTTACATTTGCTCCCGATTTTATTAAAATATCAATTAAATCTGTATTCCAAGCATTGGATACGGCACTTATTAAAGGAGTTCCCATCGGAGTTTCCTGATTTATGTCAGCTCCTTGCTCAATAAGCATTATTAACATTTTTTGTGCAATATTCATTTGGTGCATTATATATTTTTTTAATTTAATTTCATTAGCTCTGCTTTGAGCGTATCCTTCAGAACTATTCATAATTTCGGTTGCTTTTATTTGCAGTCTATCAGCCATCGATGTGGCTATAATCAGAGGTGTCATTCCGTTTTGGGCCGATGGGGCATTGACATCTGCTCCTGCATCTATCATTTTTTTTGCAATTTCCAAGCGTTTTTGCCTCAAAGCGATATATAGAGGAGTGTTACCGTCTTTATCACGCGAATTTACGTCAAATCCTTGGGCAATAAAAGTTTCCATTGCTTCAATATCATTATTTTTAATGGCATTTTTTACGTTCTCATCATTTATATCCAAGGCAAAAGCATTGAGAGTGCTTAATATAGCGGCAAAAAAAACGGTAAAATGCAAAAATTTCATTATTCTAACTCCCTGATTAATATGTAAAGGAATATAGCATTCAAAATGTGTAATGGCAAGGTTATTTATGATTTGCACTCTGTAAATTTATAATCTGCAAAAAAAGACAGACTAACAACAGTCTGTCTTTTAATGGCGTATCCGGCGAGGCTCGAACTCGCAACCTTCAGCGTCGGAGGCTGACAATCTATCCAATTGATCTACGGATACATAGATGAGTTGTTTAAGATGGTATTCAGCATCTTTAAATATTTTTCCAAATTTCTACATAATTTTACTTGACTTGTCAACTAAATGAATGTATTAACAAGCAACAATATTGTTAAAATTAATTTAAGGAAATTTAAAATGTCTAAAAAATGTGATATCTTAGGCACCGGCGTTCAAAGTGGTAACAATGTCAGCCACGCCAACAACAAAACACGTCGCCGCTTTATGCCTAACTTGCAAGTTGTTTCGTTGTTC
>JAFUXW010000200.1 GCA_017477035.1 Alphaproteobacteria bacterium
GTGCCATATACACGGCTTCGCGTTGAGCCTGAGCTTTATTCGTACAGCCGAACAATTCCACCGTGGCGGTTTTATCGGAACTTGAACCGCTGAACGTGCCGGTAATCTCGGAAGTTTTCCATGTATTTTCCGAGAAATATTCCACACATACGCTGTCGGCGGTATCTTCAGACGGCATGATGTATTGTATGGAAAGCGAGTTTTTCACGATATTACGCGGGCTGAACATAGCAACCGGTATGGTTTTCGGTTCATCTCTCACAAATCGCACAATGCCGCCTTGAATAAACGCTACCGCGCGACCGACTTTTGCCACACGGGATAAAGCCTCATAAACCGTCAGCTTGCTGTCAAACACGGCGTTAAAGGTGTCTCCGCGGCTGTTCCATTTTTGATTAAGCTGATAAAGCGCATTCAAATCGATGTACTTGTCGGTCAGTTTTGCGCCGTAGTCGGCTTTGAGAATATCTGCCAATGCCCAAGCAATCGAGCGTGTCGCAGTTAATCCGCTCCAACCGCCGCTCGGTGTCCAAGTTTTGAGCTTGCGCGTAACCACGCAGTTAACCAGACGAGATGAACGTTGCGAGAGGTTATTAGTCGCACGCATCACAATGGCTAACAGCGTAACATTGCCGTAGTTTTTATCCGAAACCACATAACCTTTGGCATACACCCAGCGGATTTCGTGTCCGGCACGCGAGCTTTCGTCTTTTTCATCAAGCCGCGTTGCCCGAACTTCATAACGACCTTTGGTTACCGTGTAGGCATAGGTTTTATAAATACTGTTGACCGTTGCATCGGTTACAGTCTCCGTGCCGAGCGTCTTCCAATCACCGAGGGCATTGTCTTCGTCATCAATCAGTCGTGCATCCACGCGCCATTTGACCGTTTTGCTTTCCAAGCCGCCGTTATCGTTTGCATAATAGAGCCCGCGCTGAAAAGCGACATCAATCTCTATTTTGTTGACTTGGCTTTCGGTCGGATTAAGCACAAATCCGCCGCAAATCTCGCCCTTGATTAACTCTTGACCGGCAACTTCGGCAGAAGTAACGACATCTTCGTCAAACAGCGTGTTGGTTTCTCCAGGGTTAATAACCTTGTAGGTTATCTCCTTAAACGAGCTGATCGGTGTATCCTCGATGCGTATTTGACCGACCGAATAATAGCCTTGACCGATACAATGGAGCTGATAAACGTATTGCTCGTTGTTTTGGTAGCGATAATACGGTTGCGCGGCAAAATCCAGATAAATTAAGTGTTTTCCATAAATAACCGGAATCGGATTGCCCAAACGTGCTGTGTTACCCTGCGCTTGCAATGAATATGTCGGACTTTGCGTGTAAGATGATGAAGTCATGCCGTTCAATGCCGGTTTGGGTGTTGGTACGAGTGCGTTAACCAAGATACTACCGCCGATAGACACAGCCGCGGCCGCCGCGGCACCCATAGCGGCACCATAAGCCGCTCCGACCGCGCCGCCGGTATAAACCGAGGCGACAATAACCGCAACCGTTAAGACAACTTGCACCGGATTTGAACTTTTACCACCGCCACCGCCGCCAAGCGGAAGCGTAACAAAGCAGACAAGCTCATTATTTTCCAGACCATCGCCCCAGTTTTTACGCAATACCGGAACGCCGTTAATTAGGCATAAGACCGGCATTGTCATATCAACTTTTTGCTCGCGTATAATTTGCCAAACGGTTTTCGGCTGTTCAATAATCGCGCTTATCCGCCCCTTATCAGGCTGACAAGGGTTTGTAAAATAGTTAAAGTATAGCATTAAATATTCTCTTTTACTCGGTAATAGGAATGTAAAAACCAACCGCACAAATTAAGTGACGGCACATCTTGAAACACCACGCCGATTTCACGCACGCAATGCAAAACACCACCGCCGTCAACATCAA
>JAFUXW010000201.1 GCA_017477035.1 Alphaproteobacteria bacterium
ACTGCAAAATATCTCTATTTCACAGTCGCCTTGCATTATTAATGTCTATACTATAGAAAATCTGAAAAACAAAATCAAGTGTTACTTATAAAAAATAACAAATTTTATTTTATCTTCATTTTTTTGTTGCGATAATAATATTTTTTTGTATAATTCTACTTAGTGATTTATAATTAGCGAATGTATAATTAATAACATAGATCGTAGAAATCGGTCTGCTTTGGATTATGAAAAAAATATATTACGTGACGAAAACCATAGCAACTATCCCTTGTATTGGGCTCGTTCCTATCGGTGTGTGCCTGATGTGTTCTGCTCTCTCTCGTTTAGAGTTTGGCTTTGTCGCATTAATAATGGGATGTATAATTGCTTATATTTGGGCTATTTTCAATTTTGCAAGTCCCGTCATTAATCCGGCATTTATAAAGTCAGCGGAAAGTCATCAAAAATTCCTCTGGGTTAATGTCGTTATAACGGCGGTGTTTTCCGCACTGTTGTTATTTATCGGTATATGCCTGTGGCCGCTGTTAATAAAAATTTTTACGTGGCTGTCAGATGAAATATTTGATGTTAAATTGTCGGGCAGTGCTGAGTTTTTATGGATGTATTTTTGGGCAAACGAACTGTTCCATATATCCTATCTCTTGCTTTGGGAGTATGTGCGTGAGCATCGCTGGATAAGGCGGTTTACTATTCCCAATGTATGCTGGTAAATAGATATTTATTCATACCTGACTATATAACAGTTGCCGAAAGTGTTGTGAAACACGTATAAGCAGCTTTTTTAGCTTAAATAGCTTTTCATTTTATTAAAAACATTAAATACTTTTTGTTGCTCTGGGGCTGTGAAGTTCTTGGAGCAGCGACAGTCGTGAGACTGACGCATTTCAGTTTAAAGTGAATAATGAGTGAAACCCCAAGGTCGAGTACCTCGGGGTTTTTTGTATTAATGGTTATCAATTCTATCGAGATGAAGGTTCAAACTCTTGTTTAAGAGAACGATCAAACAATTCACGGATAGTCTCTTTTATATCTGCTTTTTCGTATATGACCTTGTATAAAGCCTGACAAATGGGCATATCAATATGCTCTTTATCAGAAATAGCTTTAACTGCTTTCAAAGTATATACACCTTCGGCTAAACGATCATAAGGTTCTCCTTTGGCAAAAAGTTCACCAAACATACGGTTATTGCTGTTACTCGAAAACAGTGTAGCTTCATAATCTCCTAAATGCGCTAATCCGTATGCCGAAGCCGGATTACCACCCTTAAAGGATATCAACCGCCCAACCTCTATCGGAGCGCGTGCCATTAGTGCACCTTTTAATCCATACCATCCCAAACCATCTAAAATACCGGCAGCCAAGCCGATAACATTTTTAAGCGCGGCGCCAATTTGATTGCCGATAATATCCGTTCCATAATAAAAGCGGATTAAATTACTTTGCATAAACTTGATAACTCTGTCTTGAGTTTCCGGATCATAACTGTCTATCACGGCTGCTGACGGAACTTTTTTCATATAATCTTCAACGTGTCCCGGACCTCCTAGAGTAGCAACATGAATTTTTTGCTTTACTTCTTGTAAAAACACATCTACCAATATTTCCGCCGACGGCTCTTCCAATCCTTTCATTGCCAATAAGAATGTTTTGTCGTTCACATTGTAGCTATTGATTTGCTTCGCTAAAGTACGTAAATTTTGACAGCTTATAGAAATAATTATGTAATCATTTTTTAACGCTTCGGAAATATCAGAAGTCAATAACATATTATCACTTAACGTTAAATATTCGTTTTTACGTTCATTTTTAAGTTGCAAATATGTGCGCGAATTAGGCATATCATACATTAATACTGTATCCGCATCGCAGTAATTCGCAACATACCACCCTAAAAAGGTTCCCCAACGGCCGCAGCCTATAACAGACATTTGTTTCATACTAACCTCACTTATTGTTTATTATGCTTCATTATTAAATAAATAT
>JAFUXW010000202.1 GCA_017477035.1 Alphaproteobacteria bacterium
GTTTCTGTTGAAGAACTTTATGACTTTACGGACGATTCTAAAAAATCAGCTAAAAAGAACGTAAAGAAATCTGCTTAAAAGCAGGCAGATTTATAATAAAAAAAGAGAGCGTTTGCTCTCTTTTTTAGTTTCAAGCGAAATATTTGAAAATCATCCAGACAATAATGCTCGCCATAAGTCCGGCGCATACGTCATCCAACATTACGCCGTAGGCATTTTTCATTTTGGAATCGAACCATTTAACAGGTCCCATTTTACAAATATCAAAAAAGCGAAAAGCAGCTAACCCGACAAGATATATCCACCAAAGTTCAGTGTTTTGGTATAAGTTATCAGCCACTAAAATAAAAGCTAATAATTGTCCGGCTACCTCATCAATAACAACTTTTCCCGGATCTTTGTCTTTCTGGTCTTTAATAACGGCATCGGTTGCTATAATACCAATGATTGTAACTAAAATAGCCGCAATCAGAATGCCGTAAATTCCGAAAAAATGAGCCAAAACAAAGGCAAGTGGAATAGTTCCAATTGAGCCGACAGTTCCAGGAGCCTTCGGAGATAATCCCAATCCACAGTATGTGGCTATGAATAATGCAAGTTTCTTTGACATATATTTCTCCTTCCTTGTTACAATTATTTCTTACTTCAACTTGGAATTCTTGGCAAATGATATTATATTTTTTACACAAAGTTAAGACTTTGGAGATAATAATTTAACATCATTAATTTTAGGAGGAAACATGATGGCATTAAAAAGAATAGCTCTGTTGCTTACTATTATAGGTGGTATTAACTGGGGCTTGGTCGGAGCTTTTAAGTTTAATCTGGTTGAGTTCTTATTCGGTTTTGCACCGGTAGTAGTGCCGATTATTTATATAGTCGTCGGTATATCTGCTTGTTACGCCTTATTTGCGTATATGATTAAATAAAATATTAAAATTTGTATATACCCCGATGTCATTTGGTTGATATCGGGTATTTTTTTGTTTTAAAATAATTATATCTATTTAGGAGGTTATAATGATTGTTAATGATAAAATGCAACAAGGTTATGAGTATGATTATAAAGTGCCGATGGGGAATAATTTTGCTCACGGCTTTACACCGGAATTAACGCCTAAGCAAATGTTGGAATTGGGCGTTTTTGAAGGACATTATATGACGGATTGTATGAATGAATTTCCGTCCGATTGGTTTGTCGGGGCTAAACTTTCACCGCATAAACCGGCAGATGAAGTTAATTATTTTAAAGTTAAATCACGAATGTCTTTGTCGGAATGGCGAAGGAGAGGGTGGATTATAGGTCCTGATCCGAGAGGGTGGTTTCAGTGGTATTGCCGTTATTATATGGGGCGCAGACTTGGTGAAATAGACGACTGGCAGATTAAGCGTTGGAAAGCGTTTAGTCGTCACGCCGCACAAATTCGTCATAATTGCTTTGCCTTAGATTTGGATTGTCGAAAACGCCAACGTCAGGCTTTGTTGCAATGGGCATATAACCCGTTTTTTTAATTATAAATTGCCTAAGTTACATATTTCCTTTGCAAATCAATTTATTTTACAGTATTCTGACCACAATTAACAGGAGAATACTTATGGAAACCAGAAAATTTGAAGCAGCAGAGAAAAAACGTAGCGGCAAATGTAATTGCGCTCAATCGGTAATTTGCACTTATTGCGATAAAGCCGGTATTGATGAACAGACTGCGCTTAATATAGGTAATTCGTTTGCAGCCGGTATGGGGAACATGGAAGGCACATGCGGAGCTTTAGTAGGTGCAGGCGTTGTATTGGGATTGGTGAATAAAGATAGGTCTAAATCCGTAAAGGAAATGAGAGAGATAATATCAAAATTTCAGGAACGCAACGGGGCAATTCAATGTAAGCTTTTAAAGGGTTTGGAAAATGGTAATATGCTGAGAGAGTGTCCGGATTGTGTGGCAGATGCTTGCGAATTTTTGGAAGAAGCAATAAACGAATAAAAATGGAAAAAGAAAAAGAACAAAAAATATATGAAGATGCCCTTGATTTTTTCGGAGCAACTTCTCAAAAAATTATGGTTATCGAAGAAATGTCGGA
>JAFUXW010000203.1 GCA_017477035.1 Alphaproteobacteria bacterium
ACAAGTGGTTGGTGGCGTGCGATTATGCTCAGCAGACGAGATTAAGGAGCTGGCGGGTTACACATCAGACCTCGAAAGCGGCGATTTGTTACCGATATGGCACAGAGATTAACCTAAACTACGGCGGGGTGGCAACGCCCCGCCAGCGAGCCACAAAGTCCCAAACAGGCGGGACTTTCAGCCGTTGTCGGAGTGCTTGGCTACCGAGTTCCTTTTCTGGTTCTCCGCGAACGGCGCACTTAAACGGGGCGTAACTGCCCCGTTTATCTATATCCGAAATCAGCCGAACAATCGGCAAAATAATGCACTTTCCGGCGGTTATAAATAATCGTGCGGTATATTGTACGCTTATAACACATAACTTTTCAGGGGCAGAAATGCTCCTTTTTTATTGGAAAAATCAAAAATGAGAGTTTTAAGTTTATTTGACGGCATCTCTTGCGGACGGCTGGCGTTGGAGCGTGCCGGAATTCCGGTTGAGGTATATTATGCCAGCGAAATCGATAAATACGCTATTGCCGTATCGCAAAAGAACTACCCCGACATAATTCGTTTAGGTGATGTGCGTGAGATTGATTTTAGTCAGTTTATCGGCAAAATAGACCTTATTATCGGCGGAAGTCCGTGCCAAGACCTTTCTATCGCAAAAAAGAACCGACAAGGATTGGAGGGCGAAAAATCCGGCTTGTTTTGGAAGTTTTCCGAAGCGGTGGAAATCATAAAGCCTAAGTATTTTATGCTCGAAAATGTTGCCTCAATGAGTAAGGAAAACAAGCAAATAATAACCGACACACTTGGAGTTGAGCCTGTTTTGATAAACTCTGCTTTAGTGTCAGCGCAGCAGCGAAAAAGGCTTTATTGGTGTAACTGGGCGGTAGATCAGCCGGATGATAAAGGAATTGTGCTAAAAAATATTTTGGAGACAGGACACGCGTGGAGTGAAAAATCCGTATGTTTGACCGCTAATTATAACGGAGCGCACTTTCCACACGATTATTTGTGGCATCAACGACAGATGGTGGCAGAACGGATATTAAAAAACGTAAAAACAGAAAATGATAAGGCTAATTGTCTGCTTGCCACTTCTTGGAAAGGTAAGCAAGCAAATGGAATGACCAATATTTTAGAACCTATTGGCTGTGCATTCCGTTCGCGCGGTAAAGAAAAACACTTGGAAGTCCGTAAGGATGAAAAAGCCAACGCTTTGACCTCAGTTACCACCGATAGTGCCGTTTGTTCAAGTGTTCCCGTTAAGTGTTTGAATAAGTTTCAGGAAATAAATAAAATAGTGCCTGAAAAATCAGACACGCTTTTGGCAGGATATTATAAAGCACCGTTTAATCAACAGACAACTGGTGTTTTAACTCCGCAAAGAATTGGCTGCTTAGGTAAAAATTCCCAAGGTAACAGAGTTTATTCGGTGCGTGGCAAGTCTGTATGTCTGAGTGCCAATGGCGGTGGCAAGGGTGCAAAAACCGGACTTTATAAAATTGACTTGCCGGATGGAGATTATTACGTGCGTAAATTAACACCTGTCGAGTGCGAGCGATTGCAGACTTTACCGGACAATTACACCGATTGCATTAGTAAAACACAACGGTATAAAAGCATCGGAAACGCATGGACGGTTGATGTTATCGCCCACATATTCGGAGCGTTGAAAAAGGAACGAGAAAAAGCGTAAGCTGTAAGCCTACGCTAATTCAGGCGGTGGTGTTAATCGCCGTTTTTGGTTAAGCGGTAATATCTGATACCATCCACCTTTTCGGAGGAATGTGTGTATTCTGGGTGGTTTTTAGCGTAAAGTGACATCGCACCGCGCACTGAATTCTCTTTCCATCCGAGGGCTTCAGCCATTTCTTTAAGGGTAGCACCTTCCGGTCGGCTGAGTAAGTGAACCATAATAGTCAGCTTATCCGAGCCTGTCAGTTCAACCGGCTTCGGTTGCTCTACCGGCTCTGTCTCCGGTTCATCTAACGGTTCGCATGGCAGTTCGACGATTTTGGTCATAACAATCGGTTCTTCCGCTACCGGAGTTAAAATTTGCTTTTTGGCCGTTGTTTTGCTCTTGGTCTTTGAGCCTTTCTTTTTTGTAGTCATTTTGAGTTCCTTTCGTGACTGTTAATGTTAATTTACAATTACAGCAATGCTTGGAAAAA
>JAFUXW010000204.1 GCA_017477035.1 Alphaproteobacteria bacterium
GAGGAAAACAATGCAATTAAAAAAGCTCAAGAGGCTCGCCGGAGCCTTACTAATCCTGACCGGATTGAACGCTTGCACAACAAATACAAGCGGTAATTATTGTCTGCTTTATGAACCGATTTACGCCGACTACGACAATGATACTGCCGAAACAATCCGTCAAATCGACCGCAACAACGTGGTTTACGAGGCAATTTGCGAGAAATGAATAACGCCCTGATGGATCAATCCGTCAGGGCACTTTTTTGTTTTAATCTATTCAAAAAGTTTGTTAAAATCCGGAGAGAAGCTCAATTCAAAGCTCCAATCACCGCCGTGATGCGTATCATATTTGTTATGGCGAAGCGGAACACCGTAAGCGACTTTGGCTACAATATTATACGGCAGTTGAAAGCGTAAACCGGCACCTGCCGAGAGCAGAATATCGCTGTTGTTGAAATCTTCCGCTCCGTTTCCTGTGCCTTTATACGGATAAAGCGCCGCATAATCGGTAAACACAAAAGGACGGACATATTCGTCAGTGCGATACGGTATGCAATTTATATAAAATTTTTCCGGTGCAATCGGAAAATAGATTTCCGCACCGAGTTGATAGCCAGATTTTGCGGTGAGCAAACCTTGCGAATAGCCGCGCACTGTACCGAAACCGCCGGCCGACATCTGGTCAGCATAAGGAATTACATCTTGCGGAATATATTGATAATTGCCGCGGAATTGACCTAAAATACGATGGCTGAAATCATGCAATCTTAAAAAACTACCTTCAAACTTCCAGTAATCTATGCGATTTTGAAACCACGGTGCCGCATAAGACACGCTTTGCGCAAAATACCAAATACCGCTTTCGGTATCATAACGGAAATTTAAGCCGGTTTTGAGTTCCGGAATTTTATCTTCATATAAATCGTAGCCGTCAAAACTGGTGACCGCGCGCTTATAGGTGAACGATGTTGTGCTGTTTAATTCGCGGTGCAGTTCGCGGAGAATCGGCTGGGTGTAATAAATGGAATAATTCTGCGACCGGCTTTCGATATTAAAATCTTTATAATCGCCATGCCCAATTTCTGCTTCGTTATGCGAGAACGAAACACCGATACGACCGTCATATTTATTCACCGGAATGTTATAATCAACAAACGGTGTCCACGAATAACGGTTGGCGTACACACCGGCAGATAATCTGTCGCGATAGCCGAACAAACTGTCATGCGAAGCAATTAAACCGGCGCGGTTTTTACCGATGGTTTTACGTCCGGCATTATCAGCAACAGCGGCTAAATGATACGGCGCTTTTTCTTCAGCTTTAATCTTAACATCGGTTGTGCCCACTTTTTTACCGGCAGCCAAACTGCCTTTAATTTCAATGTTATCGTTATAGCGGTTATAAACGAGCATATTTTCTTCTAATTTTTGAATATTGAAAATTTCGCCCTCCTTCATATCTAAACGTTTTTTAATATGCGATTTCTTGGTCCAGCGATTGCCTTCAATCGTAACATCGCCGACTTTACCTTCCAGCAAACCGACTTTAATCACACCGTTTTCAATGGTTTGCTCCGGCAGATAAGCGCGAGCGGTTATATAACCTTTATCAAGATAAAATTCATTGATACGGTCAATCATTTCATTTAATTTTGCCACGGTAACATTTGTATGTTCATAATCCATTGTAATGGCATCAATTTCATCCGGCGTTAAAATTTCACTCGGCGCAACTTCAAACTTTTCAACATAAACACCTTTAGTTTTATATTCGGATATTTTGGCTTTTTGCTTTACCGGCTTTTGTTCTTTTTGGGTTTCTTGAGCTTTTTTCGCTTTATTTTCTTTATAATTTTGATAGTCGCGGATACCTTGTTTTTCCTGTTCCAAACGTTTTGCACTATCTAAATCTTGCTGTTGAATTGTGCCAAGTTGCGGCAAAATTCCCACACTTTGCGCAAAAGCTTCTTGACCGCACACAGCCGAGAGACAAATTGCAACTGAGACTAAGTTCTTTTTCATATCATCAACCCATTAGTTCAATAAAAATATACGACCATATTAAATATATTGCTTGAAAAAGCAATAAAAATATTTTAAAAAAAGGTTAAAGAAATATTTGACTTTTGTCTGAGGGGGGTAAAATGCCCTGTTAAAGGAGTGTTTTGCTTTTATGTTGAAAGGAACTTGCAATGAAATACTCTCGTTCGGCGATTACGCAGCTTACCAAGTGGTATAGACAAATATTGATTAAATGCGCGATTTTGAATGCGGCGGTTATGGCCGTTTCATTTGGTGCACCGGCGTTGGCATCGGAGATTTCCGGTTTTGACCAAACATCCGGCACATATAATATTGAAGCGGCAAAAGTTTCCGGTTCAACGGGGTTTAGGGAATATAACAAATTCAATCTTGATGACGGTGATGTTGCGAATCTGATTTATAAATCAGGATACGATAAATTTGTGAACTTGGTTGATAGCAAGGTCAATATTAACGGCATTGTCAACACAATGCGCGATAACAACTTCTTTAACGGTCATGCTATTTTTGTTTCGCCGAACGGCATTGTTAGTGGGGCAAGCGGTATTTTAAATGTAGGTTCTTTAACTTTGGCGGCGCCGAGCCAGAGCAAGTTTGACGCGCTGAAAAAAGCCTATGACGGCGGCAGTTTAAGCAATTATGAAGTCGGCGCAGTAAAAGCCAATAAATACAATAATTTACTGACCGATACGGAAGGGAATATTGTCGTCAACGGCAAGATTATGGCGCGCAGCGATGTGGAAATTTACGGCAAAAATATAACGATTGAAGGTGAAAAAAAGACCGCTGACGATGGTTCAAAAGAAAACACGGCAGGAATTATTGCCGGTGTGCAAAATCAAAATGCCATGTTTACCAATAAAGCTCAGGCAGAGCAAGTTTTTAAATCGCTGGTTAATTCAAACATTAAGCAGGCTAACAGTTTTAGCCTTGAGGGCGGAAAACTCAAATTGGTGGCAAGCGCAAGTTCAAAAACCGGTGATGATGCCGGCAATATCAAAGCAGAAATTGATATAAAAAATGCAGATTTAGGTGCAGATGAAATCGATATTAAGGCAAAGGCGGAAGTTGATCGTCAGGAAAGAATTGATTTGGCTCAAGCAATTGTTAATATTGAAAACTCATCTATTACGGGCAACATCGTTTCTGCTACTGCCGACGCCTCGCAAAATAAGTCTGTGGACTTAACAAGTATTGAGGACGGCGTTGAACTTATACAGAATACGTTGGCTGATTTATTTGATTCAGATAAGCCGGGAATAACTTCTTTGTGGGGAACGGCCGGCAAAGCAGAAGCAGAAGTTAATATTAAAAGTTCTGTTATTAATGCCGTAAAAACAACGGGCGATAAAGACGCAAATTCAATTATTATCAATGCCTCTGCGTCTTCAACCACAAGTGAAAATGCAAACTTATTAACGCCGACAATACTCGATTTTATAACCAATAGTGATGAAGCAAAAATAAGCGAATATTTCAGCAACGATATTTATAGCGGTTTTGAGGGAGCAAAAAGCAGTGCAACCGTTAATGTTGATCGTTCCGTATTATCTGCAAAAGGAACGATGGGTATAGATATAACTTCCATTGCTTCATCCGAATTAAAAACAGATCAAGCTGTTATATCATTTATTATGCCGTTTGGTTTATATGGAGTTGGAACGGAGACAATATCAAAAACTATTGTTAAGAATTCGCTTTTAAATAGTAACTTAGGGCGTGTTAATGTTGATGCAATTTCAACAAATATCCATGATATTACCGTTTCCAACAGCAGCCTTTTACAGTTGAATATCGAACGCTCGTGGCTTGCGGTATTGTTGAATAATAATATTACGACAAAAACGGAATCGCTGATTGAAAATTCAATAGTTAATGCAACTTTCGGCGGTTTGCAAGTTTTTGCAACTAATTTAGCCAACAGTAATGTAAACTTGGATCTTAGTGCCGACACAGGATTAACACAAGAAGGAAGCGGAGGAGCCGGAAATTCCGGTGCGGCAGTTGTCGGCGTGTTAAATCGTTCGGACAATGATGTTTCAGCTATTATAAAAGACAGCACTGTCAATACTTATGGTAATGTCTCGGTTATGGCTGACAGTCTTAATATAACGGGAAATTCGGCATCAGCAAGCACGTATGATTATAGTATGCAGCGTCCGGCAACATTTGAAGGCGGTATAAAGGATAAAGTAAAAGCTCTTTCCGGAAATTTAAACATAAATATCTTTGATAAAATAAAAGGGATTAATACTGTTCCGGGAACAAAGGAAACTTTGCTTCAGGGCGGTGGTGCTTTTGTGTGGAATGTAACCGACAACAACACAACGGCAAAAATAGAAAATTCAACGATTAACAATACAGGAAAAGCGAATAATGTAACAGTTCAGGCAACGACAATTGATTTAATGAAAAACAATACCTATGCCGAAAGTGCCGGTGAAGAAAAAATCGGTTTGGGCTTGGCTGTTATATATAATGATGAAACCAATACAACAACTGCGAATATAGACGGTTCAACCGTTAATGCTAAAAGTGTACTTGTTGACGCACAGACCGAACTGCCGATGAATATGGGGCAACTTTCATTCGGTTTAAAATTGCCATTTAAAATAAAAGGTGTCGATACCATTCAGATAGGCGGTAATTTTGCTTCGGAAGCAAATGGAAAATGGGATATTTCTCTCGCTGATCCTATCAATGTAAATTATGATGATCCGGATTTTGATTTATCTGGAACGTTAAATCAGAATGTGTTGACAACATATGAAAACCTGAAGCCAAAGGCTAAAATGTCAGGGTTTTTCAATAATTTATCTAAGACGCAAACGAAAGCTTCAACTGCGGCAATCGCCGGTTCTGTTGTTTATAATGAGGTCAAAAACAATACCACAGCGGATATCACAAATGAATCAAAAATAATGCTTGCTGACGGAGGCTCGCTTATTGTTAATGCCGTTAATTCGGTGATTGGCTACAATGCCGCCGGTATGATAGATTTTCTCATAAAACAAATCAATTATAAAATTCCTGGGCAACCGGACTATAAATATCAGCCTGAAGTAGAGGCCGGAACTTTCGGTTTGGGCTTCAATTTCTTATGGAATGATTATACAAATGATGCTACGGCAAAGATTGAAAATTCAAGTGTTATTGCGCCAAATGGTAGTGTTGATGTAAGATCCGCGACTGAACAGGCTTATATAACGATTACGATGACAGGCGGAAAAGCCAAATCTGTCGGTATTGACGGTTCAATTCACAGACAGATACTTGAAGGTACGACGCTTGCCTCTATTTCCAACACAACAAAAGAAGAAAAAGCCAAAAATATTATCAGCGCCAAAACGGTTAATGTTAATGCCGGAAAAGCAAAAGTAAGAACCGCCGGAGGTGCGATGAGCCGTATTACGCCGAAAATGATTAAAGAAGATAAAGAAAAAGCTGATGACGATGAAACAAAATTAAATCTTACCGACGCAGTTGTATGGTATTTGTCAAGAAATGCTCAAAGAGATGCCGAAGAAACCATTACAAATATCATTGCCCAAGGTGCATGGACAACCCAATCTTCCGGTGGTGAAAATTCAAGTTCGGTCGGTATTGCAGTGGGTGCAAGTGTTAATGTGACGGATATAGATCGTTCGGTTAAAGCTGAAATAAACAATTATGTGATGTCTGCCGATGATGTAACGGTGGATTCCGATTCTTTGACTCAAAGTTTAAATATTGAAATTGCCGCAGCCTTTTCCGGCGGTGTGGATAAAGATCCGGCGGATTCAACAAAGAAAACAAAGAAAATAACCGAAGAAGATGAAGAAGATATAAATAAAAAACTTAAAGAAGAAAATAGTGATGAAAATACGGATGATAATCCGTTGCCGAAACCTAATGACGGCGAAGAGGATGATAATCTGCCTAATCCGAAGAATCCGGGGGAGCTTTCAGATTATGAATATGAAGGCCTCAAGGCGATGGGATATTCGGATGATGAAATAGAACAAATTTTCGATAATAATTACAATAGCCAATTTTATCAAAATAAGCCGAACGGAATGACGAATGCAAAATATCGTGAATTGGTTCAGGCCGGTTATTCTGATGAAACAATAAATTATTACCAAGGAATGGTTGATGGCGGCGCAACAGAAGATGAAATTCAACAATATTTAAACACTGTCGGCGGTAATGTGGGCGGACGTAATCCTGGCGGTGTTTCCGATTATATATACTATAATTTGCGCCAGATGGGCTTTACGGATGAAGAAATTGAAAGTGCTTTCAGCAATAACGGGGGCAATACTTATCCCAATAAACCGGCAGATATGGCAAATGAAACATATTTGAAGTTGCGTCAACAAAATTATACCGATGAAGAAATAGAGTTTTATCAAGGTATGCGCGACAGCGGTATGACAGATGAAGAGGTTCAGGATTACTTTTATAATCACTCGCATAGTCCGTATGTGAATAAACCTTTGAATATGGATAATGAAACATATTTGAATATGCGTGAGGCAAATTATACGGATGAAGAAATATGGACTTATCAAGGTATGATTGACGGAGGTATGTCGGTTGATGAAGCGCAAACAGAACTGAACGCTTTAAATTATTCTAATAAACCGACCGGCATGTCAAACGATAAATACCGCGAATTGCGTAAATATTATACGGATGAAGAAATATGGACTTATCAAGGTATGATTGATGGCGGTGCAACAGATGAAGATGCGCGAATTCAGCTAAATAATAATCAAATGTATCCGGGTAAGCCTGTGGATATGAGCGTTGAAAAATATCGTGAATTAAGTCAATTAGGCTACTCCGATGAATATATTAACTATTACCAAGGTATGATTGATAGCGGTTTAGATGAAGAAACGGTAAATAATTATTTCATAAATAACGCGCCTCAGAACAATCAAAGCAATAAATATCCGATGAAGCCGGAAGGTATGTCTGATGCAACTTATGAAGAACTTGTAGCAAAAGGTATAAGCGATAACAGAATATTGCATTATCAAATATTGATTGATCAGGGATATTCACCGAATGAAGCCCTCAAAATAGCGACAGCTATCCGTTCTGACGGCAAAAATCCAGGCGGTTTAACTGATGAACAATATAGGATATTGCATGATGAAAACGGGATGTCTGATCAAGCAATAGAAGAGTATTTTGGCAGTATGTCGGAAGAAGAGCGCAATGAAATACTCGGTGGCGGACAACAGCCTAATATTAACCCTTATCCGAATAAACCGGCCGGAATGACTGATGAAAAATATCAGAGTTTACATGGCGAAGGTTTTTCTGATGCGGAAATTAAAGTTTTTCAAGAATTGCTTGATGCCGGACTGACCGAAAATCAAATTATGCGTGAGATGAGAGGCGGTAATCAGAATAACTCCGGCAATTCAAGGCTTGATAATCTCAGCCAAGATCCTAACCCCAATAACCCCGGCGGAATTTCAGATTGGCTGTATCAGTTCTACAAAGACGGCGGTTTTACTGATAAGCAAATAAGGATGATGGTTGCGGACAGCGATCCTCAACAAGGTGCTGATAATAATCTCAATGCTCTAAATTCATTAAACAATTTCAATGCGGCAAATTATCTTGCTGCCTCTCAAGATATAGACAGCAATCTTAACAGCGGTATCGATGCAAACAATAAATTTGCTTTGAGCAGCAATGGAAAGTCGCTGTTACTTAAAAGTGATGCCCAAAATGATGGAAATAATGATAATTTGAATGTTATCAATGACTATATAAAGAAAGACCCGACAGGCGGCGCAGTGAATAATCCGAGTTCGGCATTTTCTCTGTCGGCTGCAGGTGCGGTAAATGTAACAAATGATGATACAAAGGTTGAATCTTCTATTAACTATTCAAATATCAATGCAAAAAAGTCCGTAACTGTTGATGCCGATCGAGAAAATAAAATGCTCAATATTTCAGGCGGTGTAGCCGGTTCCAAAAAAATCGGTGCCGGAGCGGCAGTTAATGTGTATAAACAAGGCGGTACGGTAAAGTCTTATGTGGACAGTTCCAATGTGACATTTAAAGGGGAAACGCCTAAATTAGATGTGACGGCTGATAACAAGAATGGATTTATCAATATTGCAATCGGTGTCGGAGCCGCAACAAATGATGAACAAAACAGTGCCGGTTTCAAAGCGGTGGCTGGAGGCAGTGCTTCAGCAAATGTTTTAAAACCGGAAATTGATACTTATATAAACAGCTCAACAATAGGTTCAAACGGTGGAAAAATTAATGCAAAACTTGAAGCCAAGAATGATTTGGACATCTATAATATTGCCGGCGGTGGTTCTTATTCAAACGGATCAAGTGCCGGAGTTTCTGCCGGGGCAGCACTAAATTACAATAATATTAATAATACCATACATTCTTATGTTAAGGATTCAACGCTTAATGATATCAATAATCTAGATATCAAAGCTCAGGCCGAAAACGATCTGATGGAATTTGCTGTTGCCGGTGCTATTTTAACAGGAACATCAGGTTCCGGTTTGGGTATAGAATTTGCCGGTAGTGCGAATATTGATTATATCCATGATGTCATCAGCGCACAAACGATTAATTCAACCGTTACTGCTGATAATGATGTTAATGTAAATGCGGAGTCTGATAGTGAAAATCTGCAGGTTGCAGGTTCGTTTGATTATTCTTCCGCAAAAACCGGTGTCGGTGTTAACGGAAGTGTTGATGTCAATCAATATGAAAACAATATATTTGCTCAAATTGATGCGGATTCAAAAATCTTAAAAGCCAATAATGTTACGGTTAGTGCGAGAAGTGAAGAAAAAGCCAATGTTATTCCGGTAGGTTTATCTGTTTCAACCGATAAAAATTTGGCAATGTTAGCGGCAACCGTCGGTGTCAATATCATTGATAATTCGGTTAGGGCTTATATCAGAGGCGATATCGGTACTGATGAAAATAAAGTCAACAATATCAATGTTAACGCTTATGATGAAACAACGCTTTATACCAGAGGCGGCACACTTGCAATTGCGGCGGCTGATACTGTAGCTAATGTCGGCGGCTCGTTCAATCGTGATTTAATTTCAAAAACCGTGGAAGCTAAAATCGGTAGAGAAGATTATAAATATAAAGATGATGATGGCAATGAACATACAGTTCATTATGATGAAAAAAATGAAATAAAAGCAGCAGGAAATGTATCTGTTGCTGCGGCTTCCGTTAATTCGCTCGGCGGAACAAAAAACAGTAGCGGAGTCTATGAAAGAGATGAAATAACTGCTGAAGGGTATAATGATACCTTAATGCAAAAGGGTGAGGATGGTAATTATTCCGGTTTGAATTATGATAACAGTTTTGAAAATTGGAATATGTTTTATAACTTTGCCATTGGAGCAAAAGTATCTGTTTCCGGCGCTGTTATTGTAAAAACGATTGAAGATGCAATCAAAGCAGAAGTTACTTTTGCCGATATTGCGGCAAATAATTTGAGTTTGATGGCAACGGATCGCTCTGTCAGCAACATTGTTGCAGGACAAGTTTCGGCATCCAGTAACGGCGCTGTCGGTGCTCAGGTTATTGTAACAAATGACGGTAGTGATACTTCAAGTTTAATTTCAAATAATTCTAATATAACACTTGGCAACAAGTTGGAAATGGCTTCATGGAACAGAAAAGACAGCAATCGGATTGTTGTTGCTGCAGATGCTTCCGCTAAATTTGCCGGTGCGGTTAATGTTCTTCATAATATCGTAGAAGATACAAATACGGCAAAAATCGCAAATTCAACAGTCAATGCCGGTGAAATAAAAATAAACGCTGATGAAGATATTAATGCTTCAGACATTGTTGTGAGTGCCGCCGGTTCAAAAAATTTGGCAATAGCAGTAGCTCCTGTCATAAATTATTATGGCGATTCATCTGATGAAACAGATGAAGCCAAGAAAAAAGGCAAAACACTTGCGGAAATTTCCGGTTCGACAATAAATGATGCGGCTATAACCATGCAAGCCAATACAGATATTGATACCAGAGATATTGTTGTCGGTGCAGGTTTTGCTATGCAAGGAGTTTCCGGAACAGGCGTTGCCGTAAAAAATAATAATAATACAATCACAAAAGCCGTTATAGATTCCGGCTCGATTGTAGATACGGCAAAAAATGTTATTTTGAATGCCGATTCAACGATTGATTTTAATAACTGGCTGGTCGGTGTTGCCGCGGGCGGCCAAGGTGTTGCTTTAGCCGGAAATGTCATAATAAACGAAATTACCTCTGTTGTTGAAACAAGTATTTTAGATTCAAAAATAAAAAAGGCCGGCAATATTGTATTAAATACCAATAAAGATAAAAGAGATGAAATAGATAATCACAGCATCGGCGTAAGTGCGACATTACAAGGAGTTAGTGTTTCAGGATTAGTGTCTTATAATGTTTATAATAATAAAAATTTTGCTAAAATAGACAATACAGCTATCGATTCATCGGATTCGATTGATGTTCAGGCATTTTCGAATAAAGAATTTTATGATTTGGCGGTCGGTGTTGCCGCAACAATTAAAGGCGGTGCGGCCGGGGTTTCTGCTGTTGTACATAATGTAGATTCGACAGTTCAGGCATATATTGATGCAAAATCACAAAAAATAAACACTTTGGGCAATTTAATTGTTAAGGCGAGCGACAATACTTTGTTAGATACAACCGGTGTTAATGTTGCAGGAGGTCTTGTAGCAATTGGCGGTAATATTAACTTATATTATTCCGATAGTATTGTGACAGCGGAAACTACATCATCCACCGATGGTCAGATTAACGCCAAGAGTGCTGATGTCAGCGCTGTATCAACACATTCAACCGACACATCAAAAGTAGGTGTTGTTGTGGGGGCCGGTGCATTGGCTGCCGATGTTACGGTTATGCGTCTGGGAAAAGTTCCTGCATATACCGGTGATGATGAAGCCAGCAAGGTAGATACGGCTGTTGATACAACAAAAACAATTTATAATTTGTTTGAAAGTGACGGACATTATAGTCCATCGTCGTCTGCAGAAGAAAAAGAGACAGGAACCATTGCCAGAGTTAAAGGTAACTTAAAAACGACAGATGATATAAATATTAAATCTAAAACCACCTTAAAAGGTAAGGGCGATAATGATACGGTTGACCTTGGTTATGTAAATGTCAATGTGACAGGAATAACTGCCGCCGGTAATGTTAAGAATATAAAATTTTCAAATAAGACTATTGCCGGAATTGTTGATGGAAATGTTGAAAGCAAAAACGGCGGTATTACTGTTGATGCAGAATCGCACGCAAAAACAAAAATTCACGGAACAGCAGTGGATGTTACGGGTGTTGTTGTTACTTACGCGAGTGATATTATCAACAACAGCTCCGAAACTATTGCTCAAATCGGTGGAAATAATAAGAACACAACAGTTAATGCTAAAGATGATATAACGGTGAAATCATATTCCGAAAGCAAGGCGGAAGTTGATACAACGCATGTTATGGTTTCAACAGGTGACTTTGCCGGTGTCGATATTGTTGATTTACAAGATTCAAATCATGCTTATGCGCAAATTACCGGTAATACAAACATTAACAATAATGCTTCTAAAAAAGACGCAGATGGAAATTTGAAAACAGATGAGCTTGGCAAACTCACAATTCATGCAACCTCTGATACTGAATTAAAATCTGAAAATCACACAACAAAAGTTCAAATTACACAGGTTTATACCGGAAATAAGAGTAATGTGTCAGCCAATACGGAAACAAAGGCTCTGCTTAAGGATACAATAGGAACAGTTAATACAAAAGGGCTTGATATTATAACCGATTATAAAACGATGCGGGCTTATCAAGAAACAGGTGTTGTTCGTGTTGTTGCTGCCAGTGCTGCAGCTCAGGCAACGTCCGGAGCAAAAATGAATGCTGATTTTACATCTGGTATCGATAGTTTGACAGGGCTTACCATAGATAATGTCGGCAAAACAAAAATTGAAACCGCTAAAGCTCTGATATCGGGTGATGCCGGAAAGATAAAAGCTGAAAGTGAAGCTTCGAGCGTTGAAGTATCCGGTTTGGGAGCTTATGCCGGAACATTTGCAAATGCAGAAAATACCGCAAAATCTCAAACATACTTAAAAGCAAAAGAACATAAAGCGGATTCATTGGATATTAACTCCTATCTGAATTCAAAAGCTTATGCCGAC
>JAFUXW010000205.1 GCA_017477035.1 Alphaproteobacteria bacterium
AGATAATCAAGGTCGTGAAAAATCCCGTCACCATGTTCCTTACGGTGCTAAAATTTTGGTGGCAGAAGGAACGGAAGTTTCTAAAGGACAGAAAGTGGCAGAATGGGATCCGTTTATGACACCGATTATTTCCGAAAAAGAGGGTAAAGCAGAGCTGGTTGATTTGATACCTAATGTGTCAGTTAAAGAAACAATGGATGAAACAACTGGTATCAGTTCTAAAATGGTTATTGATTGGCAGTCAGGCTCGGCGGCTAATGCCGGCTTAAAACCGAGTGTTATGCTCAAAGATGCCAAAGGTAAGCACGTTACCTACGATTCTGGCAAAGAAGTGCGTTATTACTTATCAGTTGATGCAGTATTAAACGTAGATAAAGATACCGAGGTTCACGTTGGTGATGTTATCGCACGTATTCCGAGAGAAAGTACAAAAACCAAAGATATTACCGGTGGTTTGCCGCGAGTTGCTGAATTGTTCGAAGCCAGACGCCCGAAAGATCCTGCAATTATTTCCGATATAGACGGTATGGTCGAATATGGCAAGGATTATAAGGCTAAGCAGCGTATTACGGTTATTCCGGCAGAAGGAAATCCGGTGGAATATTTAATCCCGAAGGGACGTCGTTTGGTTGTTCAGGATGGTGACCAAGTTAAGAAAGGTGATTTATTGGTAGACGGAACGCCTGCACCACACGATATTCTACGCGTGTTGGGAGTAGAAAAACTTGCCGAATATCTGGTTCAAGAAGTTCAGGCTGTATATCGTTTACAAGGTGTGGCTATTAACGATAAACACATCGAAGTTATTGTTTCACAGATGCTTAAGAAGGTCGAAATTACCGAACCTGGAGATACGACATTCTTGGTAGGTGAACAAGTAGATCGTGATGTGTTTGAAACTGAAAATGCCAAAATTATTGCAGATGCAGGTACTCCTGCACAATGCAATCCGGTATTGCTTGGTATCACTAAAGCAAGTCTGCAAACCAAGTCATTTATTTCAGCAGCCTCATTCCAAGAAACAACTAGAGTTTTGACCGAAGCAGCGGTCGAGGGTAAGGTTGATGACTTGAAGGGCTTGAAAGAAAACGTAATTGTAGGAAGATTAATTCCGGCAGGTACAGGTAAAGTTTTACGCTCGTTGCGTAAAGTTGCCGCACAAAATGATCGTGAAATATTGGAGATGAAACAGCAAGCCTCCGAAAATGAGGGAAGTATTGCTATTGCGGCTTCTTCTGATGCTGAATAACTAATATAATCGCCTAATTTTAAAGGGATTCGTATGCGAGTACGGATTCCTTTTTTTTAGGAAAAGCAGTTATTGTTATTAACTATATTTTAGTCATTGTTACATACAATAAACTCGGTAAACTGTGGAGAAATGTTATGAAAAAACTGATTGTTTTATTAGCATTGTTTTTTTCTTTTACACCTCAAAATGCAGAGGCGTGGGGGAGTATTAAAGATGAAATTTATAAAGCAGCCAAAGCCGGTGATACTCGAACAATAGAGAGGTATCTCATGCAAGGTTACTCCATAGATGAGAAAGATTCTGACGGAAATACGGCATTATGCACTGCAAGCTGGGATTATAGTCCGTATGCATACGATTTATTGTTGAGTTATGGAGCTAATCCGAAGGATGAATGTATGACACATACTCCGGATAAAGTTTCTTCGGCAAAATTTGATTATGACGGATATATGGTAGCAGGAGGAATTGCATTGGCAGCCGGAACTGTCGCAATATTAGCAGGAGGCAGTGGAGGAGGTAGTAGTCCTGAGCCGGAACCAGAACCTCAGAAAAATACATTTAAAAATGATGATGAATATAATTCAACTCGTTTTAAGGGATATGGTGCTACCAATTTTTTAGCATCAATTAATGCTGACAGTGCATATAGTAAATATTACACAATGGATAGTGACGGAAATGTTTCAACAACTTTGAGCGGAACTTCAAAAGTCGGGATTGTTGATACCGGGGTTAACGGATCACATAAAGAATTTGTTACAGATGGTGTAAGTAAGGTTTCCGGATATAACTTTGATTACGGTCCTTGCACCGGTACGGATAATACAAATTGTTGGAAAGCAGAAGAAGTTTCAAACACTGCTGATAAACTTTATTTTTATGATGAAAATGGAGTTAAGACGAGTTTGTTTTACGATGTTGAACACGAAAAATATTTGGATTGGGTAGCGGCATATCCGGAAGACTATAATTGGGATGAATACAAGAGTAAAGAAAACAGTTATTATCCTATAACAACTGTAGAAGTAGATCCTTTGAATGATGGAAGCTATGCCCACGGAACACATATTGCCGGTATAATCGGTGCTAATCATGATAAAGCCGGAATGATGGGTGTCGCATTTACCAATACTGATATTAAGGCAGTTCGTTGGGATTTTATGTCATCAGTATATGAGCCGATTAAAACATTGGTTGATGATAATGTTATAGCAATTAATTTAAGTATCGGAAGTGAAGCAAATGAAAAGAGCAGTTCTTATGATTATGGTGATCCGAATTTGTTTATAACGCCCGGTTGGAAAGAAGCAGCTGCTTATACAATAAGCAGATATGACTATTCTGATACATATAAAGATGGGACTATATGGGTTAAAGCCGCCGGTAATGAAAGTTATAAATTTCCTGATTTAGAATCAGGTGTTAAATTGATGAACGGATACTCCAATTTAATGATGTTGGTGGTGGTCAGTGCTGATGTTAAGCTAAATGACGACGGAACTGTAAATACATATTCATTGAGCTCATTTTCCAATAAGTGCGGTAATACGTCAAGTTATTGTATAGCAGCTCCGGGAAACTCAATTGCTTCGACTAATATTGGAGACGATTATACTATGATGGGGGGAACGTCACAAGCTACGCCGATGGTAAGCGGGGCCATAGCATTTCTGAAAAATGCATTTCCGAGTATGCGTTCCGAGCAGATTATTGAATTATTGATGAATTCGGCAAATAAGAGTGCGGAAGA
>JAFUXW010000206.1 GCA_017477035.1 Alphaproteobacteria bacterium
AGAGATTCTCGCAGAAATGTTGAGAATTTAAACTACTTTAGCAAAATAGATATTCAAACGGATGTGGTTGACGAAAATAAGGCCGATTTAAATGTCAATGTAGAAGAAAAATCGACCGGATATTTTAACATAGGTGTCGGATATTCTACTACTAACGGTGCATTGTTCAGAGCGGGTGTTACCGAAAACAATTTCCGTGGAAAAGGACAAGAATTAGGTTTTAATATGGGAATTTCGCAACGCAATAAAGACTATAATATCAGCTTTACCGAGCCGTATTTCCTCGGTCGTCGTTTAAGTGCGGGTATTGACTTGTTTATGGAAGATCAGGATTACGAAGATGAAGCATCGTATGATACCAGAACAGTTGGCGGAAGAACCAGATTCGGTTGGAACTATACCGATGATTTGTATCATTTGGCACGCTATACATTAAGCTCATCTGATATTAAAAATGTTAAAAATAGCGCATCTGAATATGTTAAGGCCGAGAAAGGGCGTGCAACTACTTCTGCAGTAGGACAAACTCTTATTTATGATAAGCGCGATAATAGCATAAATACAAAAGAAGGTTATTATTTATCGTTTGGTCATGATATTGCCGGTTTGGGCGGAGATACAAAATACAATCGTTTTGATGCCAAAGCATATAATTTTTATACAGTAGCTGATTATTACACATTCAAATTTTTCACAACAGGCGGTTACATAGTAGGTTATGGTGGAAAAGATATTCGTATGTCTGATAGATATTATCTTGGTGGTAATAATATGCGTGGTTTTGAAGTTGCCGGTATCGGTGCCCGCGATAAAGTAACTGATGATGCTTTAGGCGGTAACTGGATGATGTATTCTGGTGTGGAAATGACATTTCCTATCGGCTTGGATGAACTTGGCATTAAGGGAAGAACTTTTTGGGATATAGGTGCTTTGGGCAAACCGGATAATTATAATGCTCAAAAGATAGATTATTCTTCTAAAATCAGACAATCAATCGGTTTCGGTTTCGACTGGATGTCCCCGATGGGTAAAATCAATATTGACTTTGGTTTCCCGATTGTTAAGGAACGTTATGATGAAACTGAAGTATTCCGTCTGAATTTCGGCACCAGTTTATAGGAGAAAAAAATGGTAGACAGCACTTTTTACGAAGTGAGAGAAAATGTTACTTTGGCTGATGTAGCCAAAGTAACATCTGCTACTTTGACTGATGAAAATAAAAAATATGAAAAAATAGCACATATTGCTACTATGGCATCTGCAACTCAGGAAGATATTTGCTTTTTTTATGATCGTAAGAAAAAAGAAAATGCGGCAAAAATTAAAGCCAAAGCTTGCGTAACTACAGAAGAATTAAAGCAGTTTGTTCCGCAAAATGTGATTGTTTTGGTTAGCGAAAATCCGAAAGTAGCATTTATTAAGTTAAATGAGTATATGTATGCTCAAAAAAAGCCGAGTATCGGAATTGATACAACGGCAAAAATAGCAGCGAATGCAAAAATCGGTCAAAATTGTCATATAGGCGCCAATGTGGTGATCGAAGATAATGTTGAAATTGGAGATAATTGTATAATTGAGCCAAATGCGGTTATTTGTCATGATTGCAAAATAGGTCAAAATTGCCGTATAGGCAGTAATACTTCAATTGCTTACAGTATAATCGGTGATAATTGTTATATATATACGGGGGCCCGTATCGGTTTTGATGGTTTTGGTTTTCAGCTTATGAATTATCAGCATCATCGTATACCGCAATTAGGACGCGTTATCATTGGTAATGATGTCGAAATCGGTGCGAATGCTTGTATTGATAGAGGAGCACTTGATGATACGATTATAGGTGATGGCTGTCGCATAGATAACTTGGTGCAAATTGCCCATAATGATAAGTTGGGGCGTGGTTGTGTAGTTGTTGCTCAAGTAGGAATTGCCGGTAGTTGCACTTTAGGCGATTTTGTGGTTTTGGGCGGACAAGTAGGTTTGGCAGACCATCTTAATATCGGAAGCGGAGCACAAATTGCGGCGCAATCGGGCGCTATGCGTGACGTAGAAGCAGGGGCAGTGGTCATGGGTAGCCCGTGTGTTCCTTTTAAAGACTTTATGCGTCAAGTTTCGTTTTTGCAAAGAAATTCTAAAAAATAGGTGAAAAAATGGAAAATAAAATTTATAATATTGATGAAATTATGAAAATGCTTCCGCATCGGTATCCTTTTTTACTGGTAGATAGATTGGAAGTAGAAGAAGCTGGAGTAAAAGGTGTAGGACTGAAGAATTTAACAATGAATGAATTGTTTTTTCAGGGGCATTTTCCCAATAATCCTATTATGCCTGGAGTTCTGCAAATAGAAGCAATGGCTCAAACGGCGGGTTGCATAGTGATGTGTGCTGAAGAAAATTATGCCGAAAACAAACGCAGTGTATTGTTCATGTCGGTTGATGGTGTAAAGTTTCGTAAACCTGTGCGTCCCGGTGACCAACTGAAAATGCATTTGGAAAAGATAAGAGAACGCCGTAATATATATGTGTTTAAGGGTATTTCTATGGTCGATGGCCAAGTTGTATCAGAAGCTGAACTAACAGCAATGATTATATAAAACAGTATAGAGTGAAATGAAAAAGACCTCGGTAAAAAAATACCGAGGTTATTTTTTTTAAGCTTGACAAAATTAGCGGATGAGTCTAATATACTCACATATTTTCTTACTTTTAATTATAAACAATTATGAACGAAAACAGAAAAATGTTCGGACGCTCGTATGTCCCTGTAAAAAACACAGTCATTCTGGCCTATTTCCAGTATGATTACGAAGGTCGGGTGTTTTACACGATGAAAGTGGTCGGCAAGCTTATCAACCGTAAGAAGCCGGTTTCCCCCGAGAATGTGGAGGTATTCGATAAGCACAGTGCTTTCTACCTTTACTGTGATGAGCCGCTGATGACTGTTGACGGTAAACAACGTCGCCTGCCCAAAGCCGTGTTGACCTGTGCTCTGGCAGATGATCCGAAGGAGCTTGAGAGCGCTCTGGCGAAGCTGGCCGGCGTTCTGCGGCATTCACGTCCGTTTACGGCGGTGTATAATGAAGTCCGCTAAATCTTTTACTCTCCCGACTTAAAAAGTCCGGAGAGTTTTTTATTTAAAATTTTTTAGCCGGAACTCTTGCATAGGAAAAATCGACTCCCTATATAGAATTTTAGAAATGTAAAAAGGAGGATTTTTTCTATGAGTAATAAAGTTATAGGTATTGATTTGGGAACTACCAATTCGTGTTTTGCCGTTATGGATGGTAAGGAAGCTAAGGTTTTGGAAAACTCGGAAGGTGCAAGAACAACACCTTCTATGGTTGCCTTTACCGACACCGAGCGTTTGGTCGGATATCCGGCAAAGCGTCAGGCAGTTACCAATCCGGAAAATACCTTATTTGCCATTAAAAGATTAATCGGTCGTCGTTTTGACTCGGCTGAAGTGGCAAAATTTAAAGAGCACTCACCATTTAAAATTATTTCGGGTGATAATGGTGATGCTTGGGTTGAAGCAAAGGGGCAAAAATATGCACCATCGCAAATTTCAGCTATTGTATTGCAAAAAATTAAGGAATATGCCGAGAGTTATTTAGGTGAGAAGGTTGAAAAGGCTGTTATTACGGTTCCTGCATACTTCAACGACTCACAACGTCAGGCCACAAAAGATGCAGGTAAGATTGCAGGCTTGGAAGTTTTGCGTATTATTAACGAGCCGACAGCCGCTGCACTGGCCTATGGCTTGGATAAAAAAACTTCCGGTACGATTGTAGTTTATGACTTGGGTGGCGGTACATTCGATGTATCGATTTTGGAAATCGGTGATGGTGTGTTTGAAGTTAAAGCTACTAACGGTGATACGTTCTTGGGTGGTGAAGATTTCGACCAACGTATTGTTAACTATTTGGCAGATGAGTTCAAAAAGGAACAAGGCATTGATTTACGTTCTGATAGATTGGCTTTGCAACGTTTGAAAGAAGCTGCAGAAAAGGCTAAAATTGAACTTTCTGCTACAACACAAACCGAAGTTAATTTGCCGTTTATCACAGCTGATAGCACCGGTCCTAAACACTTAAATATTAAATTGACTAGCGCTAAACTGGAATCTTTGGTTGAAGATTTGATTGAAAAGACAGCAGCTCCATGTCAAAAGGCATTATCTGATGCTGGTTTGAAAGCCAGCGATATTAGTGAAGTTATTTTGGTTGGTGGTATGACACGTATGCCGAAAGTTCAGGAAAAAGTAAAAGAAATTTTCGGTAAAGAACCTCATAAGGGTGTTAACCCAGATGAAGTTGTGGCAGTTGGCGCAGCAATTCAGGGTGGTGTTTTAATGGGCGATGTCAAAGATGTATTGCTTTTGGATGTTACTCCGCTTTCACTCGGTATTGAAACTTTGGGTGGCGTATTTACACGCTTAATTGATCGTAATACCACTATTCCGACCAGAAAATCACAAGTTTTCTCAACAGCTGAAGATGGTCAGACTGCAGTTACTATCCGTGTGTTCCAAGGTGAACGAGAAATTGCCGCACATAATAAGTTGCTTGGTCAATTTGATTTAGTCGGAATTCCTCCGGCGCCGCGCGGTATGCCGCAAATTGAAGTTACCTTTGATATCGACGCTAACGGTATCGTAAATGTTTCGGCTAAAGATAAGGCAACCAATAAGGAACAGGCAATTCGTATTCAGGCTTCCGGCGGTTTGAGCGAAGATGAAATTAATAAGATGGTTAAAGATGCCGAAGCGAATGCCGAAGCCGATAAGCAAAAGAAAGAAATCGTTGAGGCAAAGAATCGCGCCGAGGGTTTGGTTCACGAAGTTGAAAAGAACTTGAAAGAGTTTGGCGATAAAGTTTCAGATGCAGATAAAGAAAATATTAAAAAAGCTGTTGAAGATACTAAATCGGCAATGGAAAAAGAGAATCTTGAAGATTTAAAGAGCAAAACCGATGCTTTAATGCAGGCTTCTATGAAGCTTGGTGAAGCAATGTATAAATCACAACAAGCACAAGGTGCTCATGGTGCGGCTCAAGGAGCTGATACCGGTTCGGCCGGCGCTGAAGCTCCAAAAGATGATAATGTTGTGGATGCAGACTTCGAAGAAGTAAAGTAAAAAAACGCATATAATTGCTTACTACTTGAGGGATTTCTTCTCGTGTACCGATTTTTGTACACGTCGTCGAAATCCCTCTTCGTATTAAGTTAATTCTCTGCGTTTTTTGTTTATATATTAAATCTTCAGTAAAATCGGATTTTTGATTTCCGGTTTATCTTCGGTAATTTTGATTGCCGCCAAAAGACTTTTTTTAGCCTTTTCGTATTGTTCTTCGCTTTGGTAATGTACTATCGCCAGAGGTTTTTGATTATCAACATAATCACCGATTTGTGCAAATTCGGTATATCCGGTTGCCAAATCGAGTTTTTGTTCCGGCGCAGTTCGTCCGCCTTTCATTTCAATAATGCTTATACCTACAGCTCGTGTATCCATTTCGCTGATATAACCTGATTTATCTGCAAATATCGGTTTTTGATATGTTGAATGCGGTAAATATTTCTCATAATTATCTGCAAAATCTGAAGGTCCTCCTAATGATTTTACCATTGATGAAAATTTTTCCAAAGCTTCGCCGGAATTAAGGACTTTTTCTATCAGAGAAGACGCTTCGTTTTCGTTTTTGCAACGTTTACATTCAACGAGCAGTGTTTTGCACAAAGTACGTGTAATGATATCAAGGCGTGAATCTGTATTTTTGTTTTGCAAATACTGCACGGCTTCGATCACCTCTAAAGCATTGCCGACTGTAGTTCCTAAGACCTGATTCATATCGGTTAGAACGGCTCTGGTTTGGGTACCGGCTCCGTTTGCAACATTGACAATTGATTGAGCCAAAGCTTTGGCATCATCAAAATTGTTCATAAATGCGCCGTTTCCGCATTTTAAATCCATAACCAAATATTGTAAACCGGCTGCTAATTTTTTAGAAAGAATGGATGAAGTAATCAAAGGTATGGATTCCACTGTGGCACAAATATCACGTATAGCGTAAATTTTTTTATCTGCCGGAGCTAATGCCGAAGTTTGTCCGATAATGGCACAGCCGACATTTTTTACGGTTTGGCGAAATAAAGAATTGTCGGCTTGTGTATTATAATCGGGAATCGATTCCAGTTTATCTACAGTTCCTCCGGTATGCCCTAAGCCACGTCCGGCAATCATAGGAACATAAACATCGCAAGCTGCTAAAATCGGCGCCAACATCAAACTGACTTTATCACCGACGCCTCCGCTTGAATGTTTATCGACAACAGGTTTGTCAAATCCTTGCCATTCCATTTTTGCACCGGAGTCTCTCATTGCCAAAGTTAAATATATGGTTTCTTGATTGTTTAATCCGTTTAACAGAGCAGCCATTGTAAAAGCAGCAACTTGGACATCACTAACACTTTTATTGCTTATACCTGATATAAACTCGTTAATTTGCTCTTGGGTAAGCTCTTGTTTGTCGCGTTTGCGGCGAATTATTTCCTGTGGCAACATTTTTTAATCCTCTTCTAGAAATTTTTGAATAAGCATTCCAAGTTTAACTGATGATTTTTGTACCTGATGTATTACATCATCATGGTCTTGTTCTTTATCGGTAAGTCCGGTGCAAAGATTTGATATAACGGATACTCCCAGAACTTTTATGCCTTTATGAACTGCCGATATAACTTCGGAAACTGTAGACATGCCTACTGCATCAGCTCCAAATGATTGAAAAAGACGCACTTCACTTTTTGTTTCGTAGTTTGGTCCTAAAACCATCATATATATACCTTCCGGAACAGTAATATTTTCTCTGGCGGCAATTTTTAAAAAATTTTGTCGCATATTGTAGTCATAAGCATTGCTCATATCTGGAAAATAAGGTGCTTCATGATGACCTATGAGCGGATTTATTCCGCTCAAATTAATATGGTCTCTGATAAGTAATAAACTTCCGGTAGGAAGTGAGGTTCTGAGTGAGCCAGCAGCATTGGTAATAATAATTTGCTCTATCCCTAACTTTTTCAGCATATGTATAATTGCGTCAACAATCATCGGATCAATACCTTCATAAAAGTGAAAGCGTCCTTGTAGGCAAAACACATTACGTTTTCCTATTTTTCCGGCGTAAAAACGACCTTCATGTCCGGCTACTGATGGTGTTGGAAAACCGGGAACCTCTGAATAAGGTATGATAAGAGGGTCTTTTATGGCCGAGATTAGTCCTCCCAAACCCGAACCTAAAATGATGGCTGTATCAGGCTTAAAATTTCCTAATTTGTTTTTTAAATATTCGAAGGCATTTTCTAACATTTCATATCTCCTGCATCAAAATTATGAGGTAATAATTGTTGTAAAGTAAAAGTTTTGATATTGCCGTGCAAATCAGCACTATGTATTAATGTTTCGGCATTACCGAATTCCGCTATCTTTTGTAAACAATTTCCGCAAGGCAGAATACACTTTGTATCGGCAATTATTAAAATTTCAGCGATACAATGTTCTCCGGCGGCAATCATTGCTGAAATAGCCCCAGCTTCAGCACAGGTTCCGCATGGATAAGACGCATTTTCAACATTACATCCTACGAAAACTTTGTTATTTACTGTTAAAACAGCGGCTCCTACTTTAAATTCAGAATATGGGGCATAGGCGTTAAGACGGCATTCTTGTGCAACTTGTAAAATTTCATTTTTCACAGCCATATTTTTTACTCCGAAGTTGAAAAATGTGTTGATTTATTG
>JAFUXW010000207.1 GCA_017477035.1 Alphaproteobacteria bacterium
TGCCCCATATATCCCAAAAGTTGAGCACCGCGTTTTGATAAATCTATAATACGGTCCTTAACATATGGGCCGCGGTCATTAACACGGACAACGACGGATCTGCCGTTTTGCAAATTAGTTACTTTTACAATACTCGGTAAAGGCAGAGTTCGATGAGCTGCTGTTAATGTATTCATATTGTATCTTTCGCCGTTTGCTGTCATTTTACCATTAAAATCTTCACCATACCAAGATGCCACTCCGGTTTCCGAATAGTTATAATCTTCTTTCGGATAATACCATCTGTCACCTATTTTATAAGGTTTTCCAACCTTATAAATACCTCCGTAGTCTTTAATTATTTGTGCTTGAGCTTGTGGAGATAGGCCTGAAAGCTCGGGAGTTCCGGTAGCACAAGACGAAAGCATTCCGCTACTTACAAACAAAAACAGCGTCATTAATATATAGTGCATCTTCTTTTCTTCTAACGTTATTAAATTACGCAAAGGTTAAACTGATTTTATGTTGACTTCAAGTATAATTATCAACTTATTCCTACTTCTTTTCAGGTTTTTTCTGCGGTGTAGGAGTGTGAAATCCTTTAACAGAACTGTAATTTTTTATTTTTTGCAATAAACGATAATCAGGATACCCGTCTTCAGGCAACTTCGCTTTATGTTGCAAAAGTTTCACTGCTACTCTAGTTTGCGAACCAAGCTTACCGTCCTCCGTAATTTTTTTGCCAGTATAACGATTATAAAATTTTTGAATTTGCAAAATTTCTTCATTATTCATTGTATATTGCTGTTGTGCCTGCAACGGAATATACTTCTTGTTGGCATCTGCAATGTAGTCAGCAAGTGTCACCACTGCAATCGCATAATTATCGGAACGATTCCAAATCATAACCCGCTTGAAATTACCGAAAATTATGTAAGCAGGTCCCTTTCTGCCGTCAGGCAATATAATTGAGCCTTTCAAATCATCATCGTATGGTAATTTTTTGCCATCGTAAGTCAACACGCCAAGTTTTTTCCATTCAGTAACTTTTTTGGTATTTTTGCGTCCGGCTTCATTAAAATCAAAATTCCATGGAAGCTGAATGCGCATTCCCCAAGGCTCATCGTGTTTCCAACCTAATTTGGTTAAATAATTTTCTGCAGAGGCCAATGCATCGGCAAAAGAATTCCAAATATCTGGAATATCATCGCCATCGTAATCAACAGCATAATGGTTATAAGTTGATGGCATAAATTGAAAATGCCCCATTGCACCCGCCCATGAACCACGCATTTTATCTTCGGATAAATTAGTTTTATCCATAATCTTCAACACATTATACAATTCTTCTTTAAAAAATTTGGCACGACGATTTTTGTAGCTCAAATTAGTTAAACTATCTATCAGGTTATATTTTCCTTTGTTTTGGCCGAAATTAGTTTCCACTGCCCAAAACGCCACCATATAATTAAGCGGAACATTATATTTATCTGCTAATTTCTGATATTTTTTCTTTATTTCTTTATGCTTCTGCCGTGCAATTTCTACTCGTTGCTTATTAACCAAACGATTAACATATGCACAAGTTGTCAGCACAAATTCAACTTGTTTTTTATCTTGCTTAACAACATCCGGAGCTTTGTGGTAGTAGTTTTTTCCCTTATATGCTTTATCTAATGTTTTTTGCGATATACCACGAGAAAGCATTTCTTTTTGCAAGCCGGAAACAAATTCCACCCACTCCTTCGGCGGAGTTGCTTTTTGATTATCATTTGCCTGCAGTGGCGATATAATACCCAGGCTCATTAAAATAACGCAAAATAAAAACTTCTTCATCAAAAAATCTCCCAAACCAACGAGGGTATTATATGCTCATTTATTTTATAAATAATTAAAAACTGTAATATATCTATCGACCTCTTGTTGTATTATTTCTTATTTTTTTATTCTGTTTGGATATTCTTTTAAAATTCAAAGAATCTTTATTCTTAGAAATTTTCAATGAGGCGTAATACAGTCTTTGAGCTTGAGTATCACATTGCTTTAATACTTCCGGAATACTGTCAAAATCTTTGATAATTTTAAATATTTTTTCATTATCTTCTGCAGTTGCTGCGGTTAAAATCGGTTGACGATAGTTCGGCACGGTTATAAACTGCCATCCGCTTATTTTACTTTTAGATGCTTCGTTACCTCCCACGCCATTAGCAATAATTTTCTGATCATTGTATTTTTTCACCTGATCGGAACAAAGTTCAACCTGAGCTCCAAGCGGTTGCAGCCAATAATACACGCCTTTTCTGAAACTGAAATTTTTAAATTCCTCTACTCTGATAGGGACATCTTTAATTTCAAAATCATTTATGCTTTTGCTTAAATCCACTCCTTTGAACGAATACATTTGGCGAATAATATCAGCATACTCCTTTTCATCATTGATTCTCACAAAACTGCTTTTTTCATTAACAATCGGAAAACTGTTAACATAACGACTAAAGGTTTTGTCTTTCATAAATTTAGAAAATATTTGCCGATAATACATATCCGTCATTTTTGGATTATCAGTCAGTTCATCAGCCGTTTTATTACGTAATTCATATTTCAATTTTGCAGAAATCAATAAATGTTGAAAGGCTTCAGATTGCTTATATATACTTACATTTTGTAACAAATTATAACCGCTGTTCACATTATTCATAATATCTGAACCATCGTTATTTAAAGATTTCACATTACGCAAACCATCTGTCAAAAAAACTCTTTCATCCGAAGGAATAATATCTTGCTGCATATACTGCAAAAAATCGACGCCTCCAATATTATACATATAGCGGTGAACGTGATTATAATTTTTACGACTATCCTTCACAAAACCTTGCCTTTCGACATATCTTTGCATCATAGAGTAAATACTTGGCATATATCCTTTGGCACATTTATCCATCCACGATTTTTGTGTTCCGTTGGCTATTAATGTATATTCTTTTTTTCTCTCTTCCGGATCATTGCTTTGCGGCCTGATTTTACCTTCAGCTATTGCACTGAAATAGAAGGCAAAAAAACCTTTATTATGCTCATTAACAAATTTTTGCTTATTCGATGTTGCCAAATATTGGTACCGAAGCGTCAATAGAGCTGCAATATTGGCGGAGATTTCATCGTGCATACAAAGTTTATAATATTCAAATGGTGTGTATTTGTATTTTGTTCTCCAATTGATTTCATCATTATGAGCATGCCAATCCTCGTGTGAAAATAAGTGCAGACACATTTCATAAAGATTATTTTTTTCCACATAATTCCTGATGATTTTTTTATTGCTGTAATACAACAACGCCCGACTGCGATGCTCTAAAGTATCCGTTAAATATTGAATCTGACGAACCGGATTATCAACTTTGATTGTTTTTTCAGAAGTTACTGCTTTTTTTTCTTCTATTTTCGGTTTAACTTCTGAAGAGCAACCCACAAAACCTGAACTCACAGCACAAAACGAAATAACCGAAATAAGAGCTCTTGCTCCTCGATTATATAATTTTTTGCCGGTTAACTTTATATTATCCCAAATATTCATCACAACCTCTGTGTTAATAGTAGTCTTTCTTGTTATTTTTGTCAATAATTATTATTTCTGCAATATGTAAAAAAGCTTGCTTTATTTACGAAATAGGTTAAATTGATATGCATTATATATTAGGAGATATTGAAATGAAAAAAATATTATTTGCCGCAATAATCATTATCAGTGCGATTGCTTCATATTCATTGACAAAACCTGAAAAAAAACAGCCTCTTATATTATACGGAAACATTGATATAAGACAGGTTAATTCGGCATTCAGAGTATCAGGGCGTTTGGAAAATATGAATTTTGAGGAAGGTGATATTGTTTATAAAGGTGATATATTGGCCACTTTGGATAATAAACCGTATGTAAATGCTCAGAATCAAGCCAAAGCCAAAATAGAACAGGCAAAAGCAGCCTTAGAAAACGCCAAACGAATAAACAATCGTAAGCAAGCTCTTTGTAAAACAAAAAATGCCTCACAACAAGATTGTGACACTGCTCAAGCCAATCAAGATATAGCTTCAGCTGATTTACAATATGCAAAAGCCAGTCTTGATGTTGCCGAAACTGCGCTTGAAGACACCATTCTCAAATCTCCGGCCGACGGTATTATTTTAATTCGTATTACTGAACCGGGAACTCTTCTTTCTGCGGGCGTTCCGGTTTACACCATATCCCTTAATAATAAAATGTGGGCGCGCGCTTATATTAAAGAAACAGATTTAGGTAAAGTACAAATAGGCACAAAAGTCAAAATATATACAGATTCAGCCACAAAAGTATACAACGGACATGTCGGCTTTATATCATCAACCGCTGAATTTACTCCCAAAACCATTGAAACAGCCAGTTTGCGCACCGATTTAGTATACAGGCTTCGCATTATTGTTGACGATGCCGATAACGACTTAAAACATGGGATGCCCATAACCATAAAAATGGCTCAATAATGGATAGTATAGCAGAAATCAAAAATTTAAACAAAACCTTTAAAAATCCGGCAATTACTGCCATTAAGGATTTAACCATCTCTTTGCCAAAAGGAAAAGTTATCGGTCTAATAGGTCCAGACGGAGCTGGAAAAACAACTCTTATTCGCTTGCTTTTAGGACTTTTGGTTCCGGATTCCGGTTATATTTCTGTATTGGGAATGAACCCTGTAAATCAAACAAATCTTTTACATCAAAAAATCGGATATATGCCGCAAAAATTTGGATTGTATGAAGATTTAAGCATTCAGGAAAATATGAATTTATATGCCGATTTAAAAGAACTATCAGAAAATCAGAAAAAAGAGCAATTTGAATGGTTATTAAAATTTACAGATTTAAAACCTTTTACTTCCCGATTAGCCGGTAATCTTTCAGGCGGAATGAAACAAAAACTCGGACTGGGGTGTACTTTACTCGGCAAGCCACAATTTTTATTATTAGATGAACCTGGCGTGGGTGTCGATCCTATTTCACGCCGTGAATTGATGAAAATGGTATATAGCTTACGTAATCAAGGGATAACAGTGCTGTGGTCCACTTCATATTTAGATGAAGCTGAAAAATTCGATAACGTAATTTTGCTAAACAACGGAAAACTCATATTTAACGGACAGCCTGAAGAACTAACCCAAAAATTAGAAGGACGAGTTTTTCAAACCTCACACTTTCTAGAAAGTCCTCGGTCATATTTACGAGCAATCATGAAAAATGAAAACAGACTTATTGATGCTACTATATCCGGTCAAAATGTCCGTATAGTTTCAAAGGACAAAAAGCTGAATCCCAAACTATCTGCTGATTTTTATCCGGTGAAGCCGCGTTTTGAAGATGCTGTTATTGATATTTTAGGTGGTGCACCTATGCAATTTTCTCCGATTGCCGAACAAGTAAATATAAAAGATGTTCCCGATATTGTTATAAAAGCCGATAATCTCACTAAAATTTACGGCACTTTTACCGCTGCTAAAAATATTTCATTTGACATCAAGCGAGGGGAAATTTTTGGTCTGTTAGGTCCCAATGGTGCCGGAAAATCCACTACATTCAAAATGCTTTGCGGTTTAGCCAAACCATCTTCGGGAAAAGGATATATTTTAAATACGGATATGATTAAAAATCCGTCATTAGCTCGGGCTCACTTGGGATATATGGCACAAAAATTTTCATTATTTTCAACTCTTTCCGTTATGCAGAATCTGAAATTTTTTTCCGGAATTTACGGATTACAAGGAAATAAAAAACAGCAGCGCATTGACCAAATGGTAAAAATATTTGAGTTATCCCCGTATTTGAAGCAAGCGGCCGGAAATTTACCGTTAGGCTTTAAACAACGCCTAGCCTTAGCTTGCGCAACCATGCATAATCCGCCTATTTTGTTTTTAGACGAACCGACAAGCGGAGTTGATCCGCTAACACGACGTGAATTTTGGAATCATATTAATTCCATGGTTGAAAAAGGAGTTACCGTTATGGTTACTACCCACTTTATGGATGAGGCTGAATATTGCGACAGAATTGCTTTAATTTATCAAGGACAAGCTATAAATGTCGGAACTCCCGATAAACTGAAAAAATCAGGAGAAACAATGGAAGATGCTTTTATTCGCTTGATTGAAGAATATAACAAAAGGAGCAAGTAATGCGAATATTAAAAGCCCTTATATACAAAGAATTTTTACAAATCATCCGAGATCCCAGCAGTGTGCTGACTGCGTTGATATTGCCTTTTATATTGATTACCATATTCGCTACCGCCATAAATCTTGACAATAATACAATTGAAACCGGATTAGTAATAGAGGGCGATCGCGGGCAAATAAACGATATTATTGCTTCTTTTGACGGCACAAAATATGTAAAAATATATCGTTACGATAACCGAAAATCAGCTCAACAAGCACTGGTTCGCGGTGATATACGTGCTTTGGTAGTTATTCCCAATAATTTTGCGCAGGCTTTCGCTGCCAAAACCAATGCAGCCGTTCAAATCATAACTGATGCTTCAGATCCGAATATAGCGCTGTTTGCCGCCGCTTATGTGCAGGGAATTATATCAACCGCACAAAAAATAATTTTAGAAAATTACGGATATAATACTAATGTCGGTATACGTATTGAATCACAATCTTGGTATAATCCAGAACTTAAAAGCCGTTATTTTATTCTTCCAAGCTCGATTGCCATAATCATGACACTTATCGGAATATTGTTAACGGCATTAGTTATTGCTCGTGAATGGGAGCGAGGAACTATGGAGTCTCTTTTAACAACTAAAGCGTCAAAATTGCAGATAATCTCGGCAAAGTATATTGCTTACTACTGCTTAGCCATTATATCTGCCGCTTTTTGTACTTTTTTAAGCATCGTAATTTTTGATGTTCCGTTCCGCGGTTCATATTTAATATATTTCATTACCGCCAGCTTATTTTTATTTCCCTCTCTCGGAATGGGATTTATTATTTCAACCCTTACCAAAAACCAGTTTCTCTCTGCGGTTGCTGCAGCAATGTTTGGTTTTTTACCGGCGATAATGCTTTCCGGCGGATTGTTTGAGATATCATCTATGCCTTCGGCCATTCGCAGTCTTACCAATATAATACCGGCAACATATTTTATACCTATTATCAAAAACCTGTTTATGGCTGGCAATATTTGGCCGATTATCATACAAGAAGGTCTTTCCCTTCTGATATACGGCATTATAATGTTTGTATTTTTACATTTTGTTACCAAAGAAAGGCTGGAATGATGAAAAATTTTATTTCTGTTTGCAATGCAATTTGGGCATTGATAGTTAAAGAATTTCAGATTATCTGGTCAGATCCTAAAAATCGCGCAATGATTCTTTGTCCGCCTGTGTTAATGCTTGCCATTTTTGCCTTTGCCGCCACTTTTGAAGTAAACAACATTTCAATGCTTATATACGACAAAGACAACTCGCAAATTTCGCGCGCACTCATTGATAAATTATCCAATACTCCCTACATTAAACACATTCATATGATTGATAATCCTGCCGAGCTTACCGAAAAACTTGATAATGAAAAAGCTTTTGTTGCTCTTACTATTGAGCAAAACTTTGCTAAAAAAATATACTTAAATGAATCCCCAGTAGTGCAACTTATATCCGATGGCAGGAAATCGAATACGGCACAAGTGGTCAGTGCTTATATCACCAATATTCTGGCCTCTTTTCAATATGAAATTGAGGGACAAAGCTTTCCTGAAATTCCGGTAAAGCTGGTCACTCGCAACTGGTTTAATCCTGAACTGAATTATCAATGGTATATAGTTACATCCTTTATGGGTGTTTTAGTTACGGTAATGATGTTAGCAATAACTGCACTATCTGTTGCACAAGAAAAAGAATTGGGCACTTTTGACCAAGTATTAATATCACCATTAAAACCGTTTCAGATTTTAATCGGGAAAACTGTGCCGGCAATAACTGTTGCCTACATAGACTTGACCTTGATGATAATTGCCGGACACTTTATTTTTGATATTCCGGCTGCGCGAGGATATCTGATGATATATTCCTGTATTTTCGTTTTTTTGCTTTCCATAGCGGGTATTGGCTTATTTATATCAACTATATGCAAAACTCAGCAGCAAGCCATTTTCGGAGTATTTTTCTTTTTGGCTCCCACATTTTTACTTTCAGGATTTATCACGCCTATTGAAAATATGCCGATGCTTTTACAAAAATTCAGTTACATAAATCCGCTTACATATTTTTTTCGTTTGGTTCGCGGACTATTTTTAAAAAACATTGATAATATAACCATCTGGGCAAATATTTGGCCTTTACTCATTATTGCGATATGCACATTGAGTTTTGCTTCGTGGTTTTTCAGCAAAAAAATAAATTAAACCATTAATATACAATTTAGCAAACACAGGTTTACAAAGTCCTTATTTTTTATAAGCAAATGTTTAATAATTTATAATCCATAGCCTATTCTATCCCTTAAACCCGATTGCAACGACGTATGTTTCAACCGAATCCTGTCTACTGGCATCAGGTTTGTGGTGCACTACTTTGCTAAAATGTTTTTTCATATCGTTCAGCAATTCCCCCTCGGTTCCGCCCTGAAAAACTTTAGCAATAAAAATTCCGCCTTCCGCCAAAATTTCTTTTGCAAATTCATAAGCGGCTTCAACCAAAGCAATCGTGCGCAAATGGTCTATATTTTGCACTCCGGTAGTATTGGCTGCCATATCGCTCATCACAACATCTGCCGGACCATGTAACAGTGCCTTGATTTTATCAGTAGCGTCTTGACTCGTAAAGTCTTGCTGCAATAAAATTGCACCTTCTATCGGTTCGGTTGGTAACAAATCCATACCGACTATTTCACCGCTGCCTTTATTGCGCATAGCGGCGATTTGTGTCCAACCTCCCGGCGCACAGCCTAAATCGACAATTCGTTTGCCCCGTCCCAAAAAATGAAACTTCTCATCTAATTGTATAAGCTTAAATGCCGCACGAGAACGATATTTTAATCTTTGCGCTTCTGCCACATACGGATCGTTCAATTGACGTTGTAACCATCTGTTTGATGAAACGGTATTATATTTGGCATTTTTCACCTTAACCGCCAACATTTTGCGACCACGTACCTGTTTCGCCGATTTCGTTAAATTTGCCATTTTCTCACCAAATCATTAATCATTGCCTCTTGCGCACCTTTAAGCGAGGCTTTCAAAACTTTTATTTGCAGTTCATCGTATATGGTTTTGAAAATCACACATGCTGCCTGAAAAATCGCCGCTCTGTTTTCACCTATATACGGATTTTCAGCCATTTGCGTAAAATCCATTCTTTGAATTTTTGCAATTTGTTTATCAAGCTGCTCAATAGTTTCGGACACTCCGTCAACATTGTAGCGATCATATTCTCCCAATTCATGTGACATGCTTACCAAACGTAAAGGTGTGCTTGATGTCGCCAAAAACTCGCACTTTTCACGATATTTTTCCAAATTTGATTTTTGCAAAAAATCTCTTGTATATTTTTTTACTTCATCAGCCAATTTTGAAGCTTTTTCTTCATCATACTCCAACAAATCGAATGCTTCCGTGGCATTACGTGCTCCCCACGGCACCGATACCGTATAAATTATTTCAGGCTTGTCTTTATTGGTGGCGAGTGTTATTTCGGTGGAACCGCCCCCCAAATCATAAACTACCACATATTCCGCACCGGCATCGGCATTGATTCTGGCTCCTTTTACGTTCAGTAAAGCTTCTTCTCCGGCATCTACTATATCAAGACGAATTCCGCAAAGTTCTTCCACCGCCTTAACAAATTCTTCCCCGTTTTTTGCCATTCGGCATGACGCCGTTGCAATAGCCTTATATTCTATTACGCCGTATTCTTTCATTATATCGGCATACTCGGCCAAACACTTTAATCCGCGTTCGATTGCCACATCCGTAAATTTTCCGCTTGCATGCAATCCTTCTCCGAGTTTCGTGGTTGTCGTTTTTCTGAAAATGACATTTCCTTTTTGATTTGTAATCATCAAACGGCAGGAATTAGTGCCTAAATCAATGGCTGCCAGATTTCCGTTCGTCATATTTTTTTCCTTTCCTGAATGGGCGACGATATTTTCCATCCTTATGAAAATAGTTATTTTTTTGATGATGCATCATGTCAAGCAAAATACCTTCACGAATACCTCTATCCGCAATAGTTATTTCTGAAACAGGCCAGAATGTAATTAAAGCCTCTATAATTGTGCATCCGGCTATCGTTAAATCTGCTTTTTGCTTACCTATGCAAGAATGTCGGCATCTTCCTTCATACCCCATCTTTTTTATTTTTGACAGAACCTTGTTGACTTCATCACCCGACATTGCTAAGCCATCAACCGCAGCTCTATTATAACGAGGTAAGTTCAAATGCACTGCACCTAAAACTGTCACTGTTCCCGAAGTTCCTATTATTTGAATCTCCTGATTACGAATTGCTTCGCTTATATTATACTTATTTTCAAATTCTTGTAAAATTTTCTGAGTACGCTCCACAATGGTATTATATGCCAAATTTGTCATATCTTTAGCAGGAAAAGCCTCCGACACGGTTACTACACCATACGGAAGCGATACAAAACCTTCTATAAAAGTTTTTCCGCTATCAGTGATTCTTGCCAAAGAAATTTCTGTTGAGCCTCCTCCTATATCAAATACTAATGCTCTTTTTATCATACGATTTAAAAGCGGCATACATCCGACCACCGCCAGACGAGCTTCTTCTTTAGAAGAAATAACTTCCATATTAAGCCCTGTGTCTCGAGCTACAATCTGCTCAAATTCTTTGCAATTCAATGCCCTTCGGCAAGCAGCAGTCGCCACAAAGCGCATTCTTATCATTGGGGAATATTCATCTATTATACCACGACACACCTTAAGAGCAGCAACCGTTCGACGAATTGCCGTCTTGGAAAGCATATTGCCATTAATAATCCCTTCACCTAATCGGGTTACTCTGGAAAACGTTTCAACTACATGAAAAGAACTTGGAGTAGGCTCTGCAATCACCAAACGACAGGAGTTTGTTCCCAAATCAATTGCAGCAAAATATCCGTTATTTTTATTTTGTTCGCTTCTGATTTTAGGATTACCCTGCCCTTTCGGCAATTTTTTTGATCCTCTTTTTACCTCCAATTTCTACAAATCTCCGTATATTTTCTCTCTGATTTGCTGACGAAGATTGTCAATACAAACCATATTTCCACTGCTTTTATCTTTGAAATACCAATATTCCCAACCATTACATGCAGCGGCATTTTGTGCGGCCGCTCCAACTTGATGTATAGAGCCTTCACTACTGCATCCTTTTATCGAACCATCAGATCGTATCACTGCGAAATGTTTTCCTTTTAAATCACTTAATATATCTCCCGGCTGTAACAGCCCATATTCCAAGACACTGCCGAAAGGAACACGCGGCATTTTTTTCTTCACCATATATTCCGAAGCTTCTGCAGACATCGGCTCAATTTGTTCTATTCTTTTACGCGCTCCTTCAACATAACCTGCGTCTCGCTCAATACCTATAAAGTGACGCCCCATTTTTTTAGCCACAGCTCCGGTTGTTCCGGTACCGAAAAACGGATCCAAAACCAAATCTCCCACTTTCGTTGACGCCAACAATACTCTGTATAACAAAGCTTCAGGCTTTTGAGTAGGATGCAGTTTTTCACCGCTTTCATTTTTTAAACGCTCTTTACCTGTGCAAATCGGAATCTCCCATATACTGCGCATTTGAGTATCATCATTCAAGGCTTTCATTGCTTCATAGTTAAATGTATATTTTGCCTTGGGATTTTTCACCGCCCAAATCATTGTTTCGTGGGCATTAGTAAAACGTGTACCTTTAAAATTAGGCATTGGATTCGTTTTATTCCAAACCACATCGTTCAAAATCCAGAATCCGAGATTTTGCAAAATATATCCTACTCTGAAAATATTATGATAAGAACCTATTACCCATATACTGCCATCTTCTTTTAAAATACGTTTTGCGGCAGATAACCATTTTTGAGTATATTCATCGTAAGCGGATAAACTTTCAAAACTATCCCACTCTTCATTAACTCCGTTCACCACTGAATTATCCGGTCTGAGCAACATTTCACCCAGCTGCATATTATATGGCGGATCTGCAAAAATTACGTCCACCGAATTTTCCGGCAGACTATTCATCATTTCTATACTGTCAGCATTAACAACAGTATCCCTAACCTCTTTTAAATCCATTCTTTCCATCCAATTGTTTCTATCAAGATAAAGTCATAAAGTTATAATTTTATTAATAATTAAATAAAAATATGCCCTAACACCATACCTGCAATAATCGAAATCCACGAAATTACGGATACTGTTTAAACATTTTATTAAGCTCTTTTTCGTGAGATGACACCAATAACAACTCATTTGCAGACATTCCTTGTGCTCTTATCCGCTTTTTTTGTAATTTAATCATTTGCAGCGCCAAATCGTCCTTACGACTACTCAGATGCTTTATTATACTTTCTGCTTCACGTCGAACTTTTAATTCTTCCATCAGTTTTAATAAGCGGGAGTAAACATAAAAGAATCTTTCTGCATCCCAATGGCGATATACAAACCACCAACGCATTTTCCAACTCAAAGTTTCTGATACTTTCATTCGTGATAAATCAATATCTTTAAGCAAACCAAGTTCATTAAATTCCGGCCATCTTTTCATAAATTCATTCAATTCATCAGCCGAAATTTGTTCTCTGTAATTACTACGCTTTTCGCTCATAATACCGTCGGCGCGATGCCAACTGGTTTCCACCACCTGACACTTGACAACCGTAATTATGGCTAACACACCTAATATGAGCGGCAGATGTTGCTTAAAATTATGTTTTACCATCGTAATGCCTCCGCATAATAATCAATATTTAGGCCATAACTTCCCGAAAGCTCTTCCAACTGTTGCTCAACATTATACCCCATTTGGTGCACTCCGTTCGTAAGTAACAAACTTTTCACTCCGAAATTATTGGCCATTCTCATATCAGTGGACATACAATCTCCGATAACCAAGCATCGTTCTTTAGAAAACGCCGGTATTCCTTCAACAAGATAAGACGCTATCCGCACATCGGGTTTACCGAACGGTATAACCTGTTTACCCCCCATTATAGCATATCGTTCTGCAATTGCCCCCATACCGGATACCACTCCTTTTGAACCGACCAAAGACGTATTATTACCAACACATAACATCGGCAAATTAAGATGCAACGCTTGTTCCAAAATCGGCATAACCGATGTTTCATCAACACCTTCATAATCCGTTTGAGCCAATATAAAATCAGCCATAACTATGCTGTCTGCTTTTTCATAATTCAAACCATTGACAATAGTTGTATTGAAACCTGATAAATTATAATATGAATGCCCCAAATCGTGGGTATTTTTTAAGTAAAAATGAGCTAACTCTCCGGCAGTAATCATTGCATAAAAAATATTCATCGGAACATCATTGCGTTTCAAAAGATAATATAAATCTCTAACTCTCAAAGAAGAATTTGAAGCCAAAGCAATTTTTTTACCGCTTTGATAAAATTTTATTAAAGTCTGTAAACTTTCGGCATCGACCTTATTTCCATACATAAAAACCCCGTTGACTCCGCATATAACGCTGTCAAACTCATCTTTTACTCTTGATATGTATTTCAGTTTCTGACTCATATTGAATTAACCGGACTCCCCTAATCATTGAATCATTCTATCGTCAATTGGTAAATAATTGGATAAAATTTAAAAAATATCGCAACAAAAAAAGCGATGACTTTATATAACAAAAAAAGCGGGGATAAATCCACCCCGCTTTTTATTGTGTATATAAATCATCTAATAAATACTATGTTCTTTTATTTGTAAATTTTTTCTCCTTTCTTATTTATCTGACTATTAAAGACAGTTTATTCCACCACTTGTCGAA